>NZ_MZGS01000001.1 GCF_003111625.1 Methanobrevibacter thaueri
AATATACAACGAAACAATACAAAACGAACTCATACACCAAGAAAACAAACAAAATACCTAAAAATAATAAAAATTCAAACTAAAAATTTTTAAAAAAAATAATTAATTTTGAGTCGCCCTCTTTTTTAGTTAATGATAATTGATTTTCAGCAACATGGTGTTGATAAAAATTATTGGATATTTTATATGCAATAGTAAATTATTTAAATAAGTTAGTTGTATATTTAATATACATTGGTGTTTATTATGTTAGATGAAATCTTTGGAGATTATCCTCAAATAAAAGTAATAGATTATTTATTGATGAATCCATTTGCTGAATTATCTAAATTACAGATTGCAGTTGGAGCTGAAATTTCTAGAATTACATTAAACAAATTCATTGATGATTTAACAGATAAAGAATTAGTTATTAAAAATACTAACTCAAAATATCATTTAAATTTACAATCTCCAATTGTAGTAAAATTAAACAGGCTTTTAGATGAGTTAAATAAACTGGCAATTGAAGAAGCAATTAATCATGCAGATGAATCCTATGATACGGTAAGTGATGATGAATTTGATGAAATTTTTGATGAAAACAGTCCTGATGTAGATTTGATTCAATTAGAAAATGAAATTCTAATGAAAGAAGGTTATGGCATTTTTATTGAAGAAATAAATGAAAATTATGTATTGTTGGTGTGATTTGGAGGTTTTCATATGGAGAAGGGTAATATTCCAATTAATAAAAACATGGTGATTGTTCCTGATTCAGAAATTATTTATGCATCATCAGTTGGTGTTGGTGCTGATAATGAGGAAGTTAGGTTAATCTTATTCAATAAACGCTTAATATCAGATGGGGAAAACATCGAGATTATAAATGAATCAGACACCCAAATAATATTAAATAAAGCCACTGCATCCAAATTAAAAGAATTATTGGATGAGCACTTAAAAGATTGAAGATATTTTAGGTGGTTATTGTGGAATCAGATCAAATAAGAGTAGACATTCTATATTTCTTATTTAGAAATAATTATTGGCAAAACAGGCACACTCCAAAATCCAATATTTGTAATAAATTATCTCAACACCCGTGTAAAAAAATCAATAAGGAATTGGGGCAATTATACAAAGATGAATTGATTAGATACAAGAATACAAATCATGGTAAGGATATTTTTCTAAACATTCATAAAAAATCACAAATTGAGAGTGAGATAAAAGGCAAACTAGACCAACTGTATAATTGGAAATGAACAATTTTTTAAAAAGTTAATTAAAATTTTAAGGTTTAATTAAAATGAATAGGCATGGTAAATTATGGGGTATTAAGTGGGTTATAATTGGTGGAATTTAAATTAAGATTATTAGGTGATAATTATGTATTTTGGAAAGAAGTTTAAAATTGTTTTTAGAAATTTAGATGAGGTAAGTGTTGATTGTATAAATAATATTAAAGGTATAATCATTGAAAGAAGAGATATTGGGTATGGAAATGTTTGCGGGATTTCTGGAGGCAATCAGAGGATTACTAAAATTGATGAGGTAATTAACTTAGATAAAGGATTTCAATTTGTATTAAATTCTGATTCTGAAAATCATTTATATGAATTAGTGGATTTGATAAAAAATAGTTTCATTGAGTTAAACTTCAAATATTATTTGGAAGAAATGATTCCTGGTGCAGAATTATCTGTTGAAAATAGGATGGGAATTCATGAATCATTATTTAATGAAATTGTTACTAAAAAAAGAGATTTGGGATTCGCTATTGTTGGTTCTTCAATATTTCATTTAGTTGGAGGATCTAATCGTAATGAGTATATTGCTGTGGCAACTATTAGATTTAGATGTGAGTTAAAGGATGTTAATGTAATATTAAATGAGATAATATCTGATTTTACTGATAACGGTTTCGGGATTAATGTTGAATTTGTATGAGGAATTACTTCTAAAATAATGAAATCAATGTAGAAATTACCAAGGTCAAAATTTATAATATGGAGGATGGTTATGTTTAAAAAAAGAATTAAAGCATTAATTGAATTAATGAATGAAAAAAATGTAACTTGGATAAAAGCTAGTGAATTAAAATGTCCTGAAGACAAGTATGATGATGAATTTTTTGAGGAAATTAAAATGATGAAACCTATCGGATATTTGAATATTAAAAATTATTCTCATACTCATGATTTAGATATATCATTAACATCTAAGGGCGCATTTTTTGGAAAAGAGTACATTGATGATTATGAAAAAATTTTTAATGATACAGTTTCTTTAATTGGGTCTGAAAATTCTTCTTTTAATGATGTTGCATCAATATCAAGAAATTTGAAGGTTCCGTATGCATTTGTTGGCGCTGTTTTTGAAGATTTGGCCAATCAAAATTTAGTTGATATAACAGATGGTGCTAGTGGAATACGTATTACTAAATTCACTGAACGGGGTGTAGATTATTTTTCTAATTTAAAATAGGAAAATTCATTGATTATTGTATTTTAAGAGTGTTGTATATTTATATTAATTTTTTAGGAAATTATATATTTAAAGAATTATAATTAATAATTATTTATTTAACATATTTTTCCGATATTATGGGTGATATATATGACATCTGAAATATTAATTTTAACTCCAAGTGCTGTGGCATTAGCAGCTGATAGTGCTGTTACTATTGGGAATAGAAAAACCTATAATGGTGTGAATAAATTATTCATGTTATCTAATGATCCTCCTATGGGGATAATGACATATAATCTTTCAAATTTTTCTAATATTCCTTTAGAAACAATTATTAAAGAATTTAGGGCTGAAATAAAAAAAGAGGATTTAACTACAGTTATAGAATTTAGGGATAAATTTATAGAATTTTTAGATGAGTTAGTTAAAAATGAATTATATGTTTGTTCTTTTGAAGATAGAGTAATGGAGTTTATAGCTCCTTTGGATTTGAATCCAATACCTGTTGATGAAGTAACTTTTGTGAATATTATTAGAAATATTCCTAATGATTGGGATTATGATATTTTTGGGGAAGATGCTGAATTAATTATTGAAAATTTAAATCAGAATAATGAAAAATTTATTAATGCTATTCCAAATTACGATAACTTTGATAATCAGGATGAAATTTTGGAGTTATTTAAAAAATTTTTTGTGTATAAAGAGTTCTTAGAACCATTTACTGGAATTGTTATTGCAGGATTTAATAAAAATAGATTATTCCCTTCATATGTTGAATTCAATATAAATTATTTATTTGATGATAAATTCACTTTTAATGAAATTAATGATATGGATATTAGTGGGGATCAAGTTCATGTAAGGCCTCTTGCACAAGGTGATGTTATTGATACCTTTTTGGGAAATATGGATGGGAATACTAGATTTAAATTAATTAATTATGTTGAAAACATATATGGTAATTATACTATTAATCTTATTGATGCAATCAATAACAACCCTAACCTTAATGATGATGAAAAACAAAAATTTATAAATGAAATTTCAAAAATTGAAGTGGCTAATGATTCATTAAATAGTTCTTTCGTAGATTTCTTAGATCAATTAAAACAAGACCATGTGGATCCTATTTTGGCATCCATTTCAGCATTGCCGAAAGATGAATTAAGTAATTTGGCGGAATCTTTAATTAAAATTACTTCTATAAAAAGAAAAGTTCAATCAGATTTAGAAACTGTTGGCGGTCCTATTGATGTTGCGATTATAACTCGTGGGGATGGTTTTATTTGGACTAAACGTAAACATTACTTTGATGGTGATTTAAATCCTCAATTTTTCAAAAGAGAATAATTGACTCTTTCAAAAACTTTGTTGATTTTCAAAATCCTTTTTGCGATTGTCATTCCAAATGAGATCTCTGCGATAGATTCGTTTTAAAACGCCTCGTTTGGTCTTGAATGTTCGTTTTCTTGATTTTGG
>NZ_MZGS01000002.1 GCF_003111625.1 Methanobrevibacter thaueri
CAGAAAAAATAAAGAAATTATACAAGACCAAAAATGGAATTCTAACCTTTTTAGACTTCCAAATGCAAAACTGGACACAAAAACACATAAAAATTAAATAAGCCTATAAAATTTTACAGACTCAAAATAAAAAATAATTTTAAAAAATTTAGAAAAGGAAAGTATAAAACAGGACGTTCTAAAATTATTGATGAGTTATCTAAAGAGGGTATATTTTTTAAAGAAGTCATTGATAAAATGCCTAATTTTAAAGAAGATATTAGTAAATTATTAAGCGAAATTAATGATGTTGTTCATAATAATGGTCTTGATAAGTTTTATTGCTTCCGTTATCATAGTCTTGATAAAGATTTGCCCTATAAAAAATGAGAGGAATTCACGAAGCATCTTTCAAAATCAATAAGAATATTAGCTATCATGCGTTTAATTGTTGATCCATTGCCTTTACTCATAACGGAGGATGAAATATATTATCGATGCCCTCAAATAATATTCTTTCCTTTTAGCGATAAAATGTTATCTGTCATAGGTCAAGAATCAATTGATGAGTTTAAACAGACAGATACTTATAAATCTATGGAAGAGCAAATTTTAAGTCTTGAAAAAAGGAATCCTACAGTTAATGACTTTTTAATACATAAAGTTATAGATTTAGATAAAATTGAGGATATATATTCTCAAAAACATTTAATTTCTGAAAATGAATTAAAAATTTTGGATGTGTGTGGTTGTACAAATAAAATTGTTGAAATAAACTATGGAAATGGGTCTTATATTTTTTTCACAAGTTTAAATACTGATGGGAATATTTATAATTGTTTAGATATTGATGAGTTAATTAAAATCAATGATTATTATAATATTTCTCATAAGGGAATTTATGTATCTGTCATTAATATTAAAGGAAATAATAGAACTGACATTCTTAAAAATTCATATAATATAGTTTACATATTTCATGAAGAAAAATTAGATAATGAGGAAATTAAATGCATTGAGAAAATATTAATGGATTTCAGCATAATTTAAATGTAGAGTATTAGGAACGAGTCAAATTATGTTAAGATTAAGATATAAAAAACATTCTAGTGAAAACTGGATTAATCATGATTCTGCTGCAGGTGCTGAGACAATTTCAGGAAATGTACGGGCAATCTAGTGTGATGGCGGATATGTTATAGTATATGACTTGTCTGTGATTTTTATAGATTTGTAGGGTAGTTAATATTTAATCGGATACAAGTTGAAATGAAAATGTTTACATTTAACATCATAAATAGATTATAATTTAAAATAAAATTTGTAAACTTTAAAATTGAAATTATATTGTACTTAAATATATAATACAATTAATAAAATAATAATGGAGTGAAAATATGTTCGACGAAATATTTGGAAAATTAGGAAACTTTTGGGTCTCAGATAATGATAAAGAAATTGTTCCGGGGTATATTAATCAAAAGAATAATGATTTTGAAATTTCATTTGTTAATGTAGATTTTAATGATTATGATGATGATTATATTTTGCTAAATGGTGTTGTGGAAAATAAAAAATTAAGTTTAATAATTATAAATGATCCAATTAAAAGTACACATGCAAAAGTTATAAACAATACTTATTACATTAGATATTTATTTGAAGGAAAACATTATAATAATAAAGATAATATTAAATTTGAGAATATTAATATTAAAATTGACAATATTCTATCAACTATTAACTTGCACTCATTTTCTACAATTACTCCAAAGCCAGATATTTTATTAATAAAAGAGCCTACTAATGAATATGTTGTTGATTTAAATGAATTTAATTTAGAGATATTCCTTAAACCAAAAAGTACTATCGGTTACTCTTCAAATGGGCAGTATGCTAAGTTCAATGAAGAGATTATTCTTAAATTAAATTATGATGAACCTAAAACTATAACTGAAATTTATCCTCATATTGTAAAAATTAAAGACCTATTCACATTCCTCACTGGGAAATCAGAAATCATTGGACTTTATGAATCATCAAAAAATAAGGAAATAAACATGTTATTTCCAATCGTGACCCGAAAATATAATTTGAAGCCTCAACATAATACATTGATTCAATTTAATGAAAATAATCTTGAGAAAATATTTAATAACTGGTTTGAAAATTATGACTCTTTAAAAGGGGTTTATGATTTATATTTTTCAACAATTGGATCTAATTTATCTAGTGAAACATTATTCTTAACATATTGCCAAATTCTTGAAAGTTATCATAGAAAAAGATATCTTGGGGAATATGTTTCTAAAGAAAAATTTGAAGATTTTAAAAGCAAATTCACACCATGTGCTACAAAAATGGATGGTTTAGATGAAATTGTTTCAAAAGAAAATAAAGGTCAATTTTTAAATAAAATTATAAATTCAATTCAATTTTGCTATGAATTTACATTAAAAGACCGTTTAAAAGAAATATTTAATGAATTTAAAAAATGTGAATTATTTATAAAAATTATTGATAAATTCACTGATGAAGAAACATTTGATAAAGGAATAAAAACTTACTGCGATATTGTTAAAGATGGTAGAAATTATTATACTCACTATGGTGAAGAACCAGAACATTTATTAAAAGGGATTGAATTTTTTGAATTAACAGATAGTTTAAATCTAATAATAAAAATGATATTTTTAAAAGAATTTGGGTTAACTGATTCAGAAATAAACAATATTACAAAAAATCCTAGATTTAATTTTGTGGAATATTATGAAAATTAATTGAATATAACCGATATGAACTATGTATGAAAATAGAATATTAATATTCTTTTTTGTAAAATTCTTAAAATTAAAGGTTGTATTCAATTTAACAAATGAATACAACTTACTTTATTTTAATCTATATTGGCTTTTTCTAAGTTTATTCTATTTTTCATTGCTTCTACAACACCTTTATATCCTGGGAATAAATATTCTTCTGAATAACCATCAGAATATAGGGCCTTTAAAATTTCATATTTGCAGTCACCTGAAATAATAAATTTATAGAATATTCTTTCATTTTCTTTTAGAGTGAATTTTTCAATTCCCTCTAAATCAATTTCAATTTCTGAATTATCATTTTTCTTAAAACCGTTTTTTTGAATAATGTCACAAATCATTTCATCTAATGATTCTAATGAAGTTTCATTAAAAGTTTCTGGTTTGTTAATTAGAAAAGTGAATAATCCCTTTTGAGATTTTAAATTATCATTATTGTAATATTTTGGTCTATAAAATCGAAGTTGTGTTTGATTTTGTTTTTCTAATCCATCTTCTACAACAAAAGTTGAGTATTTTTCAAAATATTTGTAATTAAAAGCCCATAATACACAATCTGTCTTGTCTTTTTTTAAAATATTTCTCACAGCAAAGTATAATGCAACTTTATAATCATATGACCAATCCAAAGCACATGTGGGTAATCCATAATGTTGTGCTAAAGATATAACTTCATAAAATTCTGATTTAGGCCAATACCCTGGGAAATGATTAATGTGAGAATGTAATAGTTTACGAACTTTCCTGCTGGCAGGAATTTTCAATCCGCTTTTATCTGCCCAATCCAAAAATCTAAATAAAACAAAGAACTCTCTTTTATATTGTAGCTCTAATGTTAATTTTTCATTATCATCACATTCGATATCTTTAAAATTTGCAGAATGGTGATCAATAGATATATTGGAATTTATATAATCACAAAGGGCATATTTGCCATCATTATTTTTTCTTAAAGCGTTTGGAATTAGTTCATAATCGATATTACTAACTCCTCTAAAAATACATTTCTTTTTTAAATCTACTGGAAATTTCCTCCCATCTGGATAATATCCATTTTTTACATTATTTAAATCTTCTGGCTTTTTGAGTTCTATTACTTCAACTAAATCATTATACAATTCATAGTTTTTATTTTTATCATTCATTTTAACCACCATTTATTGAGATTTTCTTTTTTTATGCATGTTGAGGATGTGACACGAAGTCACTATTTTTTTAATTTTATTTTGCTTATTTTTCCTTTAATTTTATATACTATGAAGTATAATCTTTTATTATAGATATTAATCTTTATGGTTGTTTTATTTATGGTTTTGAAAGATGATAATATTAATCAGACTATGTTGGTCCCTATGGACTTGCGAAACTTGATTCCTAAAGATCATCCGTGCT
>NZ_MZGS01000003.1 GCF_003111625.1 Methanobrevibacter thaueri
ATCTTGGGTTCAAAGGATGTATGCTCCTCGCCCAAGCTTATCGCAGCTTACCACGACCTTCATAGGCAACTCAAGCCAAGCCATCCCCCAGATAGCACAAGTAGCAAAATTTTAAACAACAATTAAAATAATTTAGCAAACTATACTATTGAAATAATCAATCTAATACACAAGAAAAAAGTCTAATTAATTTTTATCCATTAAGAAGAAAAAAACCATTCCAAAACGGATAGTCTCATTCTAACAAATAATGTCTAAAAAAGAATTAACTTTTATAATAATAAAAGATCTTCTTCTTCAAATAACACATAAACTAACAACAATCTGGTTAGTTAGTGCCAGTTAGGGTTACTTATGCACGGAAAATTATAACAAATTTTCCCTTCACATCAGTTTTCACTAAAACGATGCTGCACTAATAAAAAATACATAAAGTATTAAGTGGACCCACCGGGATTTGAACCCGGGGCCTCTGCCTTGCAAGGGCAGCGCTCTCCCAGTCTGAGCTACGGGCCCAAAATATTGATTTTGTAGAAAACTGGTAATCAGTTCAATTGTGTAAATCATCTACTACACACAAAAATAGTATTTAAGTATTAGGAGGTGATCCAGCCGCAGGTTCCCCTACGGCTACCTTGTTACGACTTCACCCTCCTTAAAAAACCTAGATTCGAATATAACAAAACATTACATCCTCATCCAAGCCCTTTTTGGGTGG
>NZ_MZGS01000004.1 GCF_003111625.1 Methanobrevibacter thaueri
GACTCTTTCAAAAACTTTGTTGATTTGAAATTTTTTGATGAAAATTAGTTGTGAATTTTTAATTTTATCTAAAAATAGTTAAATTTAATAAATAGGTGGAGTAAAAGTTTTTATTATGCCTAATCAAAAAACAAATACTCCAAATAGTATTTTAGATGTTAAACAATATATATTTTGCGATTCTAATGGAGGATTAGTCCTTTCAGATCCTCGTTTTGTGAAAATTTTTAAATCCTGTCAAAAAGCTCTGAAATCTTTTGATTTAAGTTTTAAAAAGGATGTTCCTTATTTTAAAATGAGTTTAGCTAGATGTCCACATTGTGGAACTCGTCATGTTGTTAAATATGGTTTTACAAAAAGAACATTAGTATTTAAAGAAATTGGTAAAACTAATGTGAAGGTTCAGCGTTATATTTGCAAACGTTGTGATAAAACATTTCAAACAGATTTAACAAGTCTTGTTGATAAAAACAGCAATTTTACGAATGAATTGAAAAGTGAATCAGAACATTTAATTTCAGATTATCTGGGAAGCTTAAAAAATGTTTGTAAATCATTTAAAAAATTCTTTGGAATCACAGTTTCACATCAAACAATTGAAAATTGGCTTTTTGTTAATGAAAACATTTTAGAATTTGATTTAGGGCGTTGCTCGGGTTATTATGTCTTTGATGTAGAATGGATAAAAATCAACGGAAAATGGAAATATCGTCACACATTACTTGATTCTATTTCAAATTGCATCGTAGCCGATGCAATTTACGATACTGAAGATGATACAACTGTTGAAAAGTTTTTAAAAGAATCTACAGCAAATAAAAATAAAATTGCAATCACAACAGATTTAGATAAAAAATATGCCTCAATTATCCCAAAATTAGGTTTTAAACATCAATTGTGTATTTTTCATACTAAAAAAAGTTTAAATAAACAATTAAAAACTTTTAAAGATAAAAATCGTATTTCTGACGAAGAATATCAAGAATGTCACAAACAACTGAAAATAATCAAAGATTTATTCGATTTAAATGATTATAATGAATTCAAAAATGAAGTACAATCTTTAATTTATCGTAAAGATGATTTTCATCCAGTGATTTATAAAATAATCAGAAAATCAATCACTCCACGATATAAAAGCTTCATTTATCACTTAAAAGATAAACGAATTGAAAAAACAAGCAACAAAATTGAAAATGCATTTCAAAAAACAATGCCAAAATCAAGAAAACGAACATTCAAGACCAAACGAGGCGTTTTAAAACGAATCTATCGCAGAGATCTCATTTGGAATGACAATCGCAAAAAGGATTTTGAAAATCAACAAAGTTTTTGAAAGAGTC
>NZ_MZGS01000005.1 GCF_003111625.1 Methanobrevibacter thaueri
AATGAGAAAGTTTCATCCGGAATATGTTCTATTATCTGATTGAACGAATCGATTGCCAATTCATATTCCCCCATATGATAACAAGCCACCCCTTTTTTGAGATGAACATTCAAATTATTGGAATCTATTTTTAAGGCCTTATCAAAGCATCTGAACGACTCTTCCTTTTGAAATAGAAATGCATGGCACAAACCCTTCAACAACCACCCCTCAATATTATTTCCATCAATGATTAGAAGTTTATCAAGATAATTAATTGCCTTTTCATTTTCAAACCTATCAGAATAATATTCTGCTTTTTTAAGTAAATTATTAGACATACGTTCTTTAAACATTTGATTTAACTTCCCTATTCGTCCATATGATTTAATAACCAAATTATTAATGAATAAATAATAACAAATATCGATTCAGAAGCTTCTACAGCTAAAGATAATGTTAATAATTCATGAAGATGAGATTTTAAGAATGTAACCTTTTCAGAAGTTGTTTCTAATGAATTAAAATCATTTAAAATATCTTTAACATATTTTCCAACATTAGTCCAATTTCCAGGATCAGAATCATCAGAATCTCCTCCAACCGCAGTGAAATAAAGTGGTAAATTCATATTTTTATCATGATTTAATTTAGCATTGTAATTTTTAATTGTTTGCTTATCTTTTTTAGGATTTGGATTTGATTTATAATGTGAAATAATATATTCATCTAATGATTGGCCATTCAATACTAAAATTACAGGAGGTTTATCAAATAATTTTTGAGTATTATAATCAATTCCTTCATAAATTGTAATATTCGGATAATCCTTATAGTTTGGATTTACTAAATAACATAATTCTTTCCAAAGTTCATTTGCCTCATCAGGGCAAAGAATAATAAATAATGGAATGGCAATGAGTGCAGCAGCTCCTAATGAAAGACCAGTTACCCCTTCTAAAACCACGGCTCCTCCTTCAACAAACACTGAAGACAAAATACTGATACTAAAAATATTCTTTAAATCTTTATACTCCTCACTTAATTTATCTAAAATACTATCCCCATAACCCCAAGTATCATCACTAACATCATCATGGTAACATGGCATTGTTCCCAATAAACCATAAAAACTAAAGTAATCGTGTACAATGCCTGTTTCATCCTCTAAAATCAACAAAGTACCATTATCGCCTTCACGCTTAATGACTGTATAACCACTGCCGGTAATTATCTCTAAAGTTTCATTATTCAGATAACTTTCAAGCAAACCTAAAGTAACACTTCCAATCACAGTAGTATTCCAGACATTATTTCCAACCAACTGCTCCACTAGACTGAAGCTAAAACTGGTTGCAAAGTTAAACTTCCAAACACTACTACTGTTTCCTATGGCTTCACGACCCATAAGATGATCAGACTCTCCTGTAATATACAAACAATTATAGTCATTGCAAAGTGAAACACAAACTGGACTGATACGACTCCAAGTCACATTAAATTTTTCAGCCGCATCATCAGCCACACGATCATTTTCATAAATAACAAGCAAAGGAGTTAAAAAAGTACCATAAGCAGCTTTCATCAAACCAGGAGCATAATATTCCTTTTGATTCAACCAGTACCTTAAATCATCATCTGTCACATTGCTTTTAGCTATTGCAAAACTGCGCATACCTTCATATCCAATGCTTTCATTATTCTCATCCTCAATGTCAGTATAATAAATATTACTTATACGGTCTACATAACCAGACGGAGGTGACAACAAAACATTACATCCACCATATTCAAAATTGATGTCAGGTGTAATATCACCATGATAGTCAATGTGTGTCTCAATCATGTCAATAAAAAGCATTTTATGGGTGTGAACAAAATTTAATTCATCATCAGTTAAATTATATGCTAATTGAAGATAATTCAGGAAAGTGGAATAAACCAGTTCATCATCTGCAGGGTCAATGCCTGCATACTCCGCAAAACTATCATAATATCCATTAGGTTGCCATACTCCCTCTTTCATACTTGCAAAAACATTATTTAAAAACTTAATGGCTTCAAAAACATTGCTACTGTAATTATCCTTATAAGTCTGATAAAAGAGGTTAGTAATGTTAAATGATTGGATAATCTCACCGTTGACAATGAGATTAATAGTACCTGAATATAATGTGGTTTCAGACCAACTGACAGTAATCCAATAGATATTGTCAGTAAAATCAATGGAAGTGGTGTAGTTTACAAACCATTCAGTGGCAACATCTTCGGCTGATGAAAATAAAGTAATGTCGATTGTGGCTTTTTTATTGAATGTACGGGTAATGTTTCCATAATCCAAATGTGAAACAACATATATGTTATCCCAATTGCAGAATAAATCACCTAATTCAAAATCAACAAAAGCTTTTCCCTGTTTTAAGTAGCTCAAATTATATTTGTAATTTGCATCATTATTAAAGCAGTAAATCAATGCCTCCAAACCATCCGGAAGATAACCCTCATATGATAAATCCCCACCTATGTTATTGCAGGTCATGTCCAGATAGAATTGTGCTCTTTGAACAAAACTATTGTCATCAATGGTATATGATGCTGAAAAAAGATTCATCACAATCCATGAATTCATAATTAAATTTCCAGTAGCATTAAACACATTGGCAAGCACATACTGGTTAGTTGAAATCATTGGAGTATTATCACCCCACCAATTATCACCAATATCATAAGTGCAGGTTGCCTGTGAGAAGAAATCATAATAATAATTATCACATAAACGGTTCAAATAAAATAAATCGTCATGAGACTCAAGAGCATGATGTAAAAAAACACCATAAAGATTATTAAAGATATTGTTTGATTTATAGGTATTGTTTATGGAACGACGTAAAAATAATCCATAACCATTATCATTTAAACAATTATTATATATTGATGAATTGGATGAGGATATAACTAAAGCAGCAGTAAAATTAGATATGGTATTATGCTCTATGGAGATATTTGAGCAGGTCACATACAAACCAATGCCCTTTAAAGAATTTTTACTTAATATTTTATTTTTGGTTATTGAAATATTATCTGAAGTGCCATCCGTAATGATAATGCCTACAGAATCATCATTGGAGTTTAGTGAAATTGTATTGTTGAATATGGTTAAATTATCTGACTTTCTAATTGTGAAACCGGACATTCCTCCAATATAATGGTCACAATCAATTGTATTGTATGCAATTAATGAATTCACATCCCCATCTGTTTCAATGGAACTGTGAAGATTTAAAAAACTATTACCCATTATTGAAACATTGCATGCATTTAAAATGACAACGCCAAAAGTGGAATTGACAATATTAAAACCGTATACAATACTGTTACTTCCCTGATTTGTAATTCCAACAACAGGATTAGTAGATGATGAACCTTTTAGGGTTGCATTGTAACCAATCAAGTTCAAATGTTTATTAATGGTAATGTGTTCTTGATATAAACCTTCTTTTACCTTGATTGTGTCACCGTCATGAGTATCCAAATCATCAATGGCTGATTGTATGGTATTGAATCCTTTTCCTGAATTGATGTTGGCAACATTATCAAAAATGTAATTGCAAGTAATGACATTGCTTTTAAGGCCTGCGAAATCTTCTGCATAAAACTTTAGGCAAGTTGTTGAGGTTATATTTATTGAATTTGAATATAAAATACCATTAGTCAGCGGATTTGATCCATCAATTGCATAATAAATCTTTGAATCATTATCCAAATTATCCCAACTATACAAGTCTACTATAATCGGTGAGGAATACAAATCAGAATAATAATTACACCACGCAAATGGGGCTTTATCATCGATTACATAATGTTGATGCACTACTTCGCTTCCATATTCATAGTATAAATCATAAACTCCAATAGGCAACGTGAAATTAATGGAATCAAATGACTGAATCCAATTGACATTATCCCAACTATACCATAGATATTCATCTTCCTCAATGCTTAACTCAACAGTCAAATTGGACCGATTATAACACCCACCAGGATAATTGACATTAGGATAATTGTCTTTTATTGTGATAATCGGGTTTCCCCTACCAATTAAGGATACAGATTTTGTTACATATATCGGCCCATAAAATACACCAGGACCAATGTATATAACATCACCATCCACAGTGTCATCATCATCAATAGCGGCCTGAATTGTCCTAAAACCCTTTCCAGAATTAATATTTCCAACACGAGCAAAAATATAATTACAACAAACAATAGGACTTCTCAAACCTCCTAAATCTTCAGCATAAAACTTCAAACTAGTGGTCTGTGAAATATTAATTAACCCCTGATATAAAATACCATTCTCCAATGGATCAGAACCATCAACAGTATAATAAATTCTTGGATTAACATCCAAATTATCTATTGAAGATAAGCTTACCTGAATAGGATTATAATATAAATCTGATTGAAAGTTACTTGAAACTACAGGAGTTTCACAGTCAACAACATAATGCTGACAGCATATTTCCCCATCACCAGCATAATATAAATCATAAATCCCCTGATTTAAAACAAAAGAAACAGATTGGTTTGATTCAAACCAGCTGACATTATCCCAACTATAACTGACTGAACTTGCACCGTTAACATTTAACATTACAGTCAAGTTACTCTGATTATAGTAACCTTCACCATAATCAACCGAAGGAGAATCATAATTAGAAGAAGCAATCAAATCATTGTTAATGTTTAATGAATCATTAACATCAATTTCAGCATCATTTAAAACAACACCCTCATCCAAACTACCACAAGTGCGATTGCAATCAACATCCATTGCACATGCCTGTGAAATCGACATGCAGCAAATTATAGCCAAGAAAACTATGAAAATTCTTTGGAAATTATTCATATTTCCATCTCATTAAAATATTCTAAATTATAGTTTATTTAATAAAATATAAAAAACTTTTCAATATAATTGATGAAAAACAAAAATGATGAACCTTGTTTATACTTAACAAAAAAATGAAAAATATCTTAAAAATGATTTTATATGTTAAATCAAGGGAGCAAATGGCAATGCAAACAAGTTCAATAATATGAAATATTTGTTTTATTAAAATGAGATTTGTTGAAGAGAATATATGTTAAAATTAATGAGAAATGAAATAGGTTTAAGATGTTGGGAAATCATCATGATTTGATGTGAGACATGTAGATTGAAAAAAATAAAATAATAGAGAAATTAAAATTTCCCTATTTCAAAACGATTTTGACTTTTTTGGTTGTGGCCTTATAGTACTTGTTTCCCTTGAAGGTGATCTTTGCAGTGTATCTGCCCTTCTTGGTGAACTTCCTGATTTTGAATGTTGCCTTACCCTTGGCGTTTGTGGTAGCCTTGAATGTTTTCTTGCCAATCTTAATGATCAATTTAACTTTTTTGATTGGAGTTTTGCCTGACTTCAGGGTTACAGTGTACTTTTTGGTTTTCAAGGATTTCTTGAAGGTTTTCTTTTTGGCTGTGATTTTGGAAGCCTTTTTGGTTACTTTTGCATTGTTTCCACCATTGGACGGATTGACATTGCTTGGAGTGGAACCGTTGGTATCACCAGTGCCATTGGTACCATTGCCTGCTGGAGTGGAATTGCCCTCATCGGAAGCATTGGTATCATTTACAACACTTGTAGAATTGCCTAAAGCAAATAGCTTATTGTCCTCAGTTGTCACATAGATGGTTCCGTTCTTGTTCATGACAGGATTGCCAATGACTTTAGATCCCAAATCAGTTTTCCATAAAACTTTACCGGTTGAATCAATTGCATAAAACATGTTGTCACATCCAAAGAATAGGTTATGATTAGCATCTATTAGAATACCTGAAGTAATGCTCAAGTCACTGATTAATGTTTCAACACCATCAAAAACATCATATGAATACAAATTGCCGTTGGCATTGGTAGCGTAAACCACACCCAAATCATCATCAACCAATAAATTATTACCTGCACCACCAGTGATTCTTAAAGGATTAAACTGACCCCCATCGATACGATAAGCAACAATTGAATCACCTAAAATAGTATAGATAATATTGCCCTCACCAATCACAGGACGAACATTTTTAAAACCACCAGTCTTAACAAACAAAGGTTCCCTACTGTTTGCATCAATAACCATAATGGAACTCTCACCAATGACAACATAAATATCCTCATTAACACTAGGACTCACACTAGGCCTGAAATTACCTAAACTGATTAAAACAGGATCTCCACCATTCTCCCATAACTTATATGGAGTGATGACCAGATTATAGCTTGAGCTTTCATATTGATATTCGCTTACAGTAAATATATTCGCATCAGAATCTATTATCGGTGCAAACAGACTTGATGCCTGATAAATATTAGAATAACCATAACGACTACCGTTTTGATTTACAAAGTAAATTGTATCACCGGCCCTTGGAGATATGATAACATCACGACCAGTGCTAAGGCCTGTGAAATTACCGATACGGGAGTCAGATGAGTAAATCCACCTTAAACTGCCATCTGCATCATATGAATAAATTCCGCTATCAGTTGCAACATAGATGTTGCCATCGCTATCAACAACAATATTTGAAACAACACTGCTGTTGATTTGAGCACTCCAAGATATGTTTCCACTGCAATTACCAATATAACTGGTTTTTTGTGTGTTTTGAGTATCCGCACCACTATTGCTCCATTGAGGAGAATCAAATTCCCTAACTTCAAAAGTAGTGCTATTGCTTACGCTGTTATAGTTGTCACCCTCAAAAAATGCTGTGATTGTATAATTTCCCGCACTTAAATCCTTAAGAGTGTATGTAACTTCACCAGACATTGGAATAGGCAGAACCTTACCATCAATAGTAAAACTGCCTTTAGTCTTGGCAGGAACAATGATAGTAATCACCTCATCCTGACCAATGTAAATGTCCTGGGAATTCATGGAAAATGTGAAATCCCCCCTTGAAACATTCATATAATCAGTTACAGTTTTATTATAGTAATTATCATCTCCACTATAGAATAGGGAAACTTTATGATTATCTCCAACGTTGACTCCATAAATTAAAATCTGCGCTTGACCGTTTATAACTTCAGAGGAATTGCTGATACCTTCAACAATAGCAGTGACAATACCACGGGCATCATCATTTAAAGAAACTTCAATTACTGCTGCATCACCATAGCTACTGTTTCCAATAGAAACTTCCATAATCGGTTCTGAATTATCCACTTCAACAAAAATTGACTTTTGACTAACAGCATAACGCTCATTACCATTATAAACAGCAGTGATGAAATAATCACCACGGCAGATATTGCTGATAGTGTAGGTAGCCTGATTGTTATTTAAAATTAAGGTTTCAGTAATGTTATTGATTGTTAAAGTAACATTTCCAGCAGCATTATTAGTTGTTTTAATTGTTAATGTTAAATCAGACCCCACCTCAATGTTATTAGCAGTAATTTCAGTTGTAGTAGGATATTTATTTACACTGACTTTAGATGATACAGATTGATTTGCATACTTCTCATTACCTGAAAATACAACATAGATCTCATAATTTCCTGCTTCAATGTTACTGAATGTGAATTTATTAAATATACTTGATTTAGTTTGTGATTTACCGCCCACACTAACTTTAAAAGTGCCTTTGCTTTCTGCAATATCCCCCGGAGCAACAATTGTAACAATCAAATCATCACCGTACATAACATCAGAAGCTTTAATAGAAAGTTTCGGATTATCTTTAACAAAGTCAAAATACAAATCAAATGAAACAATATTGTAACTTGCTGTTAAAACACCCTTGCCACTGGCAGTCTGGGTATAAACAACATTTGAATTATAATTCACAAAATTCTTATTTACAGTACCATTCAAAGCACTAATCTCTAAATCAAACTTAACCAGCCCATTATATCGACTAATGGAACCATTCTCAATTAAATAACAGTTGAATTGGACATTACTAGATTGGCCATACTCCAATGTGTCAAGATTACAGCTAGCATTTAAAAACAACCAATTATTAATATTAAAATTAGAAGGTTTAGAAGTATTATTTAAAGTATTGCCCCACCAATTATAATCCAAATAAACATTATCAATTTTATTTTCAATAATTTTACTATTATTCAATAAAACTGAATTTTTAATACTTGCAAAAGCATTATTATAAACAATTACATTATTATTTGTAAAAATTGATTTTGCAACATTTACATTATCTGCATCAATAAGATTGGAGCAGAAATTACTGTCGAAAATACAATTATTTACAACAAGATTGCCTTTAACCTGTTTAATGAAAGTATCAGATTCTAAATTGATAATCTTAATATTTTTTATAGTGAAATTATTGGCATTAACAGTGAATGATGTGTTATTAGTTAAAATTACATTACCTGCCCCGATTATTGTTAAATTATGATTAATTTGGAAATTTTCTTCATCATAAACACCATCAAGAATTACAATACCATAATCATCTCCCGCAAGTTCTAAAGACCTTTTAATGGTATTAACCGGAAAACTTCTCAAAGTACCATTATTACTGTCATTACCATAATTTTTAGAAACAAAAATATAATTGCCAACAGAAGCAATATTCACTAAATTAGACTTAATATTAGAAATTGTTGGAATAACATAAACATCACCCATTGTAAAACCATCAAAATCAACAGTGAATATATTACTATCTACAGTTTTAACATACTCATCATTAACATAGACATCATAATTTATCTTGTTTAATATATCTGAATCATAATATTGAGGATTAGTCAAATTAACATCGACTTGTAACGTTGCATAATCTTTACCAGAACTAATTTCCTTAAGATCCAACTTCTTGAATATAACATAGTTGCCTTCAAAATAATTACCTTCGATAATTGCAGAAGAGCCGCTGACACTGACTGATAAACTTTCAGTAACTGTATGATTGATAAATGAATTATTGGCAATTATTACATTAGGTGAACCATATTCCCCTGCCGCATGAGCAGAAATAGCACTGCCATAAGCAGCAGAATTTGAAATGAATATTGTGTTTAAAACGATTATAGAACCCTCATCCATTATAGCAATTGCCCCTCCAGCGCCAGCATCATTAGATAATTCATCTGCTGACCAACAATTGTTAGAATTTTTTTCAAATAAACAGTTTTCAATGTAAATATGAGGATTAGATTGGAATGCACATGCACCTATAGCTCCCCCACCACTATTTGTTGTACAATTATTACCTGAAAAGACAGTATTATATATTTGCAAGTAACTGTAAGTGTATAATGCACCACCATTCCATCCAGCAACATTATCTGTGAAATTGGAATCATAGATAGTAGTATTACCATAATTATGGGTATGTATTGCTCCAGCCCACCAGAACGACCTGTTTTTAACAAAAGTAGTATTGTAAACAGTTAATTTACCACAATTATTAATACAACCCGGCTCTGTTTTAGCATAATTTCCTTCAAAATAACAATTCCTAACAACCATGTCCGTGGTTTTAACACTATTTGGATCATAAACACTAACACAACCATAATCAGTTGTACAGTTTATGAATGAACAGTTATCCAATGTGGCAGTTCCTTTTTTCAAATAAATTATAGTAGAATGGCCTTTATTGGTAGTTATATAACTAAACTGACAATTTTTAAAAACATTATTTCTCACACCACCCATCTGAAGAAAAACCCCATCTGAACCATAATCAGTCCGAATCCATTTAAAAGCTACATTTTCCATAGAAATTCCGGATTTAGCACCATCAGGCACAATAATAGCGGCATATTTAATTGAAGGAGCATCAGATGAATTATAACCTATATATGAACCTTCACTTCCAATAATTTTTACTTTATTATAGACTTTTATTTGATAATTTGAATCATCAGGATCAGTAGGATAAAAACTAGTGTTTTCTTTTAGCTTTAATGTATAATCATCATCCTTAAGTGAACAGTAATACTGCAATTCATCCCAATTATTTACAATAATCTCATCTGAAACATCTCCTTTTAAGGATTCTTGAATATCACTTGATTTAAGCGTATTTTCTGAATTAATTTCATCGACATCATCTTGAACTATGATTTCGTCTTGAGATAATGTGACATTAGCATCATCCGTATCATGTGCAGATACACTGCCAATACCTACAATTATCAATAATAATATCAAAATGAATAATTTTGTTTTAAAATTCATAATTTTTTACCACCTTGATAAATTTCCATTATTTTTTAACAATAACTTTCTTAACTGCACTATCCTTCAAATAATTGACTCGATAATTATATTTTTTACCTATCATTAATTTCTTAACAACATTTTTACTTAATTTAAAAGTTGCAACACCTTTCTTATTAGTTTTAACAGTGTATTTTTTACCTTTAAATTTTAAAGTAATTTTTTTACCTTTAAGGTATTTTTTGTTGATTTTTTTCAAAACGACTTTAATTTTAAATGTTTTTGAAGATTTTTTAACTTTAATGTTTTTAACTTTAATGAGTGAGTTTACTTTAATCGTGTTTATTATTTTAACCCCTTGATAATTTGCTGTTACTAGATATTTAGTTGATTTTGGAGGCAAATCTATTTTTACACTTGCATAGCCTTTATTGTTTGTTTTTGCTGTTGTTTTCTTACCGTTGATTGTGAATGATATTTCTTTGCCCACAACAGGACTGCCACTTGCACTAACATGAACCGTGTATTTTGAACCACTGGTATAAATCATGTTCACATTATTAGCGTTTAGTTGCGGTTTCGGGACAGTGAAATTAACTTTACAATAAATTGGATTGAAGATGTCACTTTCATAACTAACTGTTGCCTGGTAATTATTCGGCATTAAATCCTGGATTTTCAAGCTAGCAGTTCCATTAATTAAAGTTGCAACATAACTTTTACCGTTAATCATAACTGTTACATTACCACTAATGCCTTGTGGCAAATTTATTGAAAAACAAGGTGTGGTGTGGTTAGTTATGCTTATTTTTACCTCATTTAATGAAATGTTTAATTTTTCAACTTTGATATTGGTGATTGTTGATTGTTGAGAATACTTATCATTTCCATTATAAGTTACGTTGATTGAATTTATTCCGGAAATGGTACTTGTAACATTTATGATTGTATGTTCATTAAATATGTCGGTTGAATAGTTATTTTTACCTATTTCTAGGGATATGTTTCCTGATGCATCCTGTGGTAAAGTAATTTGAATAGTAATGTTTTCTCTAATTACTGCATTCTGACTAATAATTTTAACGCTCATTGCAGGTATGAGTTTAGAAACATATATCATTTCTTTTACTGATTGGCTATCCCAAAAATCATCACCGGAATATTTAACTGTCAAGGGGTTAAATCCTGAAACAAGATATTTTGAAATATTTATTATATTTTCATTGGAAATATTGTTGATAGTAAAATTTTTTTCACCAATGCAGAGTGTAATATTTCCTATTGCTCCATGAGGGAGTGTAATTGCAATATTGACCTCATCGCCAATGAAAATATTTGTTGGCTTTTGGATAGTTATGTTTGGATAGACTCTATTTACAAATATGTTTTCTTCTTTGATTTGGCTTAAATATCTTTTATTTCCCGAATATGCAACAGTGACCTTGTTTTCACCGGCAGTTATCAATGAGGAAATATCAATTTGAATATTTCTTCCGAAACATTCTTTAGTTATATTTTTATCCCCAACAAAAACTGTGATATTTCCTGAAGCATCTTTTTCCATTAAAACTGTAATATTTATTGATTCATCATCAATATATGCATCTGCAGGAGAAATTACAACAATATTTTTATTAATTTTTGATATTGTCCAATTTGTAGTATTGAAACCATATATATGATTTTTATTATCGATGATTTTAACATCAACTTGATAATTCCCTTCCAATAGCTCATCGGGAACTGTGAAATTAAATTTTGACAATCCATTAGATGGGACTTCATAAGTAATATTGGATACTGTAATATTAACAATGCCATTTATAGCCTGTGGCAAAATTACTGTAATTATTTGCTCATCACCTACATATATAGGATTAGCGATAGCTTGAATTCCATTTTTAAATTCCAAGATAACTTCTTGAGAATCTAATTCGATTTCAACAGTGTTATCTTGATAAGTACTATTATAAATTATTCTAAATGTACCATTTTCTAAAATCACTGTTTTAGGCGCATTTCCAGTTCTTGATGAAATTTTCACAATCATTGGGTTTAATAATTCAATTCCCTCTGTTGTAGTATCATTCCATACCAGTTTACCGATGATTTCATAAGTATTGTTGCCCAAATAGTTTTCAGAAGCTGAAAAAATTGCATATCTAATTACATTTGAACTAACTTGAACCGGAATTAAGTTACTTGATGCTTCATAATGCAAATAATTGTCAATTTTATTAGTGCCAAACCAGACATTATTAAAAGTTATATTAAGACGTGCATTATTTAAAGGCATTCTTCCGATATAAATTTCTTGTGAAATAATACAATATTCAAAATCCACTATTTGAGCATCATACCAATTATCCAAACAAATATAATTATATGTATCGATGAAATTACAGCGAATAAATTTTCTATTAAATTGATTAGAAAACATATTAACATTATTAAAACCTGTGAATGTACAGTTATATAATATTCCTAACTCTGCAGTCCCTTTAAAAACATGAAATAACGGTTTATTAATAGATACTGAAGAAAATGAAGAACAGTTTGATCCATCGAAAATAAGATTAGAAAAAGTGAAATTACCAGAAGAAAAGGATAAACCAAATGAAGCATAAGCCCCATCTTTATTTTGTAAATTTTTAATTACAACTTGACCTATACCATTAATAATTAAATTACTTGTGTTAAATTTTAAATCTGAATCAAGATAATATGTTCCATTGTAAACGTTTATTTCTACTTTTTTTTCTCCAGATACATTTTTAGATGCGAGTTCGAATGATTCGAATGGATTGTTCGATGTTCCGTTTCCACCATCTGCTGTTTTATTTTGACCCACATAAATCACATGTGAATCTTCCTCAGCCAAGATAACTGTATCTTGTGTAACTTCTAAACTGTTTTTATCGTTAATTTCATTTAAATTTACTTCATCCGATTGTTTTGAAATATTAGTATTATTATCCATATCTTCTGCTGTGACAATGCTCATCGAAGTTATTATGAAACATACTAATATTAAACCAAATATAATTTTAAAATTCATAACCCCATTAATGCCTCCATTTAATTTGATTTTGTATAAATTTTTGAGTAAAATGATAAATTTAATAAGCATGAAAATATATTTTTAAAAAATAAAAATAAATAGAGAGTTTTTATTTCTCTATTTTTTTACTGTAATTTTTACTTTTTTAGTGGTTGCTTTGTAAAGCTTGTTTCCTTTAAATGTGATTTTAGCAGTGTATTTGCCTTTTTTGGTTAGTTTTTTGATTTTAAAGGTTGCTTTACCTTTAGCATTGGTTTTCGCTTTGTAGGTTTTCTTACCTATTTTTAAAATAACTTGCACTTTTTTAACTGCTTTTTTACCTGCTTTTAAAGTTATAGTGTATTTTTTAACTTTAGTTTTTGCTTTGAAGGTTTTCTTTTTAGCTGTTATTTTTGTAGGAGTCTTTTTAGTAGTGGCTGGTTTTTTATCATCTGGTTTTGGGGTTGGTTTTGCTGGTTCTTTAACTTCTACAACAGAAGTTTGTGAGAATCCTGCATAATTGCCATCACCAGAGTAGGATATTGTTACATTGTGTTTTCCAGCAGACAATTCAGGAATAGTAATAGTTGCACTACCATTAGTAACGTTAAAAATATAATCTTTTTCATCAACAGTCAAGGTAATGTTACCTGTTGCATTTTCAGGTAAAGTGATATTAGTTGTAGTTGCTTTTCCAGCATTTATTTCTGGAATTGTAATGGCAGGTTTATTTAATGCAGAAATATTCCTTACAATACTCTTTGCATCATAAATATCATTACCCTTATAAGTAATGTTAACTACATTATTTCCAGCTTCAAAACCATTAATAGTGATTGTTTCATTAACATTGAATGTTTTAGCTTCATTGTCACCTATTTTAACAGTCACAGTACCATTAGCATAATTAGGTAAACTAAGTGTTATTGTTGCATTATCACCAACATAAACTTTATATGGAGTTATATTCACATTAAATTCATATTCTGAAACTTTAGAAACAGTGATTGTAGTAGTGTTAAAACCATAAATTGCACATGTTTCATTGTCAATTTTATCAACGAAGTTAACATTAACATCATGAACTCCCACAGGTAAAACATCTGTAATGTTAATAGTAACCACATTAGTATACTCAACTTGTTGTGTATAAGTTTTATTATTAACTATAACAGTTATAATTCCATTATATTGATCTGGTAAAGTTACTGTGATATTTTGATTATCACCATAAGTAATGCTAGGAGCATCTAATACCATATTAATACTTTCGAATTCAACTGTTTGAATTTCATTATCTAATGTTGCAGTAATTTTATGATTAGATTCACTACTAGTATAAATTACTTTAAAAGTACCATTATCTAAAATAGCAGTTTTTTGATTAAAATCACCAGTATCAGATGACAAATTAACAACCATAGAAGTTAAATTTTCAAAACCATCAGTTGTACCATCACTCCAAGTTAATTTACCTAGAACTTCATAATTATTATTACCCAAATAATTTTCTGAAATACTAAAAATCGCATAACGATTAATATCATAACCTAAATATTCACCATTATATGATGCACCACTATAAAACGCAGCAAGTAACGAATTTTGACCAAACCAACAATTCTCAAAAGAATTAATGTGATTAAATATTATTCCAGAACCCTCTTCAGAAAACTCTGCCAGTATAGTTTTATAATTAAAAAGACAATTTTTAAAGAATACATTTCTAAAAATCATACCAGTCATAGGGGATACGCCAGTAAACATGGATTCATATAAAAATTTACAATTATTAAACACATATGTTTCAAAACAAACCTCTTCAGGATTATAATTATCTACATCAAAATATAAAAAACCAAAACATTCTTTGAAAGTACAATTATTAAAAGTTACTAAATTTGCATCCAAACCTTTAAATATATAATTCATTTCAGTTTGAACAGTAGACATTTGAAGAGGGTAATCACCATCAATTATAATATTAGACATACTGAAATTACCAGATGATGAACTTAAAGCAAAAGATCCGGATGGAACATTTTTTATAACAACATTGCCTGATGTACCAATTATATAAAGATTATTTACATTAAATGTTAATAAAGAAGTTAAATCATAAGTTCCTTCATCAACATTTATAACAACATTCTCATAATTTGAATTAACACCATTACACGCTAACTCAAAAGTTGCATATGGATTTTCAGAAGAACCATTACCATCTTTAGTAACATTTTGACCAACCCATACAGAATAATTCTCAGAATTTGAAGATATCACCTCCGACTTAGAATTTAAAGATATATCCTCACCATATAAATTAGAATTTGTTAAATATTCAGAAGATTCTATGGAGTCTTCTGAAATTTCAAATAAATTATCTTCAAGAGGAGTATTTAAATTATTATCACTTATTTCTAAATCGGCAGCTGCTATTACATTAATTGAGCAGACAACAGAAAACAATAAAAATAATATGAAAAACTTCTTAAAAGTCATAAAAATCAAAATAAGAGAGTATTTTTATATAAATACCCTCATTTAAGGATTAGGACCAACATAATTATTAGTTCCGGCAACATATACTGTTTCATTACCATAATAATTGTGCCATGAATGATAAGAATGTAATGTATTACCAGTTATATTACAATTCTCCCCATTCATTATATAAACAGTATAATGTCCCTTATTTACATAAATATTGTTTCCAGTGATAATATATGTATGAGTTCTAGGACTAGATTGACAATAACTTACACCATAAACATTACAACCAGAACTATAACTACCTTTATTTGTAACAGTTATTGTATTACCAGTTACGGTAGCATAATCATCTTGTAGTTCCATACCAGTTAATACATCCCATGTTGATGTAGTACCTTTACCAGTAACTGAAATAGTATTACCAGATACAGTTATATTTGTTGCACCATCATAGTTTTGTGAATAAATTGCAGTATTCGGACCTTGATTTTGAGTAGTAAGAGTATTATCAGATACAGTCACACCAGTATATGGACCTGTGAATTGTACACAGTATGCTGCACCAGTTCCATTACCTCCAACATATCCTCCGGATTGATCTGCATTCATGGTTATGGTGTTATTGTGAACATTTACGTAATTTGATCTGTAAACATCAACTCCGTAAATGTAACTGTATTGATTAGTTGTAGTTACAGTGTCTTTTTCAATTATTATGTTATCTCCAATATATGAATTATCACATTGCCAGATAATTAATGCGTCTAATGTAGGATAACTTCCAGAACGAAGGTTTCCTGTTACATCCAATTTATTTTTTGTGAAATTAAAGTAATTAGAATCTCCTACTGCGACACCAGCCACATAATCTCTTTCAAGGCCAGTGTTAGAGTATACTACAGTTTTTAACGGTAAGGTTGCAGTTATATTATTACCTGCGACTTTTACGTTTGCACTATTTTTTACTTTGATTGCATAATTATACTTATTAGCGTTTGCATATCCACAGGTATATGTAATTACATTATTTAATATTTGAACATTATTTGCACTTTCAACATCTATTACATAACAATCTTTGTTAGCAGGCGCATTCATATTAAAAGTTGCACCATCTATAACTAATCCAGGATATAATAATTTAAATCCTACATTATTAAAGACAGCATTTGAAAAGCTTAACGCAACATTTCTATTTATTATAAAATTATCAAAAGGAACATTACTAAAAGTACCTACAAATTGTAAACCTGTAGGTGCAGTACTTTTAATATAACCAGTAGTAGTATCAAAATATGTTGAAATAGAACTGCTGGTTACTTGACTTTGGGAACCTCTTGTCCCATTTACTTTTTCATCTGCAACAGCATCGTCGTTTGTGTCGTCGATTTGTGAATCTTCAACATCATCAATGCCATCATCACTAGAATCTTCTTGTTCAACAGCATCTACTGAATCTACAGCATCATCCAATTCAATGACACTTGTATCATCAGGTACGGTAATGTTGTCTACATCAGCTGCACTAGCTGCACTAACGCAGCAGACCAGCATGACAAACATTACTAAACCAAAGATTTTATAGTTAATCTTCATTATTTTCACCATAGGTTATATGTTTGAAATTACAAGTTTCTAGAAAAAAAACTTGCAACGCTCGTTTCTTTTTAAAAAAGAACATCCAATTGACCATCCAAATTTTAAGTAGATAGTATTTATCTACTAATTTTTTAAAGCCAGAATCAGACTTCTTTTTGTTTTTGTAATACTGATGAAAGCAATTGTAATACTTAGCGTATATAAAATTAACTTTAATTAATTTTAATTGATAAAATATAAATCGCTTTATCGATATGTTATTTATATAACTATTAATATAAAGTTTTCTAAAATTCACTTTAAATTGATATTATAAAAAAGAACATTACTCACTTACACTACCTAATATGACTTTAAAAGAACCCGCAAATTATCCAAATAAATTAAAACATCCAAATTCAAAAAACAACATTTTTAATCTAAAAACTAACCATTTAAAGAAATTATTCTAATTTTTAACTTATAAAAAAAATATTATATTTACATCAGAAAAAAATCATTTTTCAAAAATCCCTTTTAAAACTGGTTTTTTAGAATTTAAAGAAAAATATCCAACCAAATCAATCATTGCAGATTATAAAGCACTTATTTTAAAAGCCTTAATTTTTAAACCGGATAAATTTCAAAGTAACCAAACGGTTACAAGACTCTAAATTAATATCTAAAAACAAAAACAAGGCTAAATTAAAAACCATTACTAAAAAATAAATTTTAAAATAAAATACATCTTTTAAAACAGTAAGCACTAAATTCAATATCGAAAGTGAAGTCATTTTAAAAAATTCTAATGTTGTAGATAAATACTATCTATAACATTCAAGGGGTGATGTTATTATGAAAAAAATGTTTTTTTAAACCATAATAACATTTGTGATTGAATGAAGTAAAAAGAGAAAAAGCACATCTTTTTAGGAGAGTATTTTTTCAGGTTGTTGAGGTCTAAAAATTTATCAAAAAAAAATATTCTTCCAGAAAAATTACCTGTGTTCTCTTTTTCTTCTATTATTTCATGTAAAATAATCTGAATTATTCTACAGACAATATTATATTTTTTCAAGTATATATTAGTTTTTGAATTGAAACATACATTTTTAACTGCTGTGATATATACCAATTCATATATTTATCAAAATAAAAATTGACTTTTAATTTTTTGAGAAATCAACATGACCAAAAAAGACGAATGGATCAACATTAAAAAAAAACGTTGAAGAAATAAAACACCAAAGAGTATAAAGACTGGGTTAAAAACGTAAAAGATAGGGATAATGAATGCTGCGTTTTATGCGGGGCAGACCAGCACCAGGACACACCACTTCTCGTTTAAGAATTTTATACCATTACTTCTTGAGCCGAAAAACGCATAATCTAATCATAAGGGTCATAAAAAGTATCATGCATTTTACAATCTTGAAAACACCAATCCCGTAACACTTCTGAAATTCTTTAAGAGTACTGGTTTTAGTGAATTAGTGAAATTTTTAGATCAATAAAATATAAACTTGATTGATTATTAATTTTATTCTCCTTCTTGCTCTAAAACAGTCTGCATAGCTTCAACAATTTTAAATTGTTTTATAAAATCTTTTGAATTTTCTGTATTTTCCAATATACACTCAGAATTTAAACATTTCAGTAAAATAATTTCAATTAATTTTTCAAAAAATTTTTCCTGATTTAAAATTTCCATTAAAGAAATCTTTCGCAATTTATCTTTAATTTCTGGGAAGTATTTCTTAAATAATTTACGATTTTCAGATGTTGTATTGGTTGTATAGTTTTCTTCAAATTTTTTAAATAATTCTTCATTACTTCTAACTATATAATCAATACCTGCAGTATTGTAAGTTACTAAACCTTCATGAATAATCAAATTCCTTGTTTGTTTAATATAGAATAAGAAAAATTCTTTTTTTAAATCTAAGAAAAAATCATTTATGCCTTCTTCAGAGGTATGTTCAGATTTAATTTTTTCAAATATTTGATAAATATCATTTTTTAAATATTTAAACAATTTCAAACAATCTAAACCTAAAAATATTAATTCTTCTTCAAATTTAGGTTTGAAATCATTTCCATCATATGAAATTCTTTTATCTTTATTCAAGACTTCTAAAAAAACTGATGCCAAAATCAATTTAACTTCCAAATAACTTTCATTTTTTAACCAGACATAATAATAGGTTAATAGATTAATATCAATATTTCCTTCTTCTTTTAATCTTTTAAAGTTAAAATAACTTGATTTTAAAAAATTATAAAAATTAGCTGGGAAAATTCTAAAAATTGATAAACCATTTAATTTAGTTACATTCCTGCTATAAATTTCTATTTCTAATTTATCTCCAGAAACATTCTCAAAAATTCTCATTCTTGGAGGATTTATATTAGATGAATAAATATAAGACAATGAATTAATATTGTCCATAATCCTATTATTATATCTATTTTCAAATTTTGTTTTATAATGAATCATATAACAATTATTTAATAACTGATCAAAAGGGTCTTCAACAGTGTCTATTTTAACTTCATACAATAGAATATCATCCAAATCTTCTTCATCAAACGAGTAGCAATTACATTCTGATATTAAATCTGATTCAGTAATATTCCATACATTGATGTTTTCGTCATTGTTAATAGGATTATTATTTTTTATTAATGTTATTTTATATGCATTAGCTTTTATTATCTCACTTTCCTGAAAAATGTAACAATCGTTTAATTTTATTAGGTATTCATCAATTAAACAATTAATTCCAAATGGTTTGTTACCTTCAATAACGTGGAATATATTTTTATCAGATATATCAAAGTCAATGTTAATGCTGTCTGAGATAGTAATTTTTATATTTTGAACATCATATTCAATTTCATCTAATATTAGTTTACCATCTTCTGAATTAAAATAATACCTATTTGATTCTTTCTTAAAATTTAAATTTGGGATAATTGGAATTTCACTTGGATTCATATTTTTAAGCTCCAATATTTATTCTTGTCTAATATTAGGTTCTTAATATAAATAAATTTATAATATGTTTGTTAATAACTTTAGACAATTTTAATAATTTATGATTCCTATTCATTATTTGCCTTTACTACTCTTCTTTATATGAATTAATGCAGCCAATCATTATACTTCATATAAAGACATACCTAATTTTTATTTCAAGTAAAGATAATATGACTTTGATTATTCAATTCATCGCCGAAACATCAGTTTATCTCTTTCTGATTAAATATTATTATAAATTTATTATTCAATAAATTTCAATACTTTCAATGCAGAAATACTGCAAGATATCATATAATAAATTAGGTAAATTGTTAAAATGAATATTGTTATGATAGAAATTGCATAGATATTAGTCAATATAAAATTATACCAATTTTCAATTGTTATAGAATCAATAAGCGCCGGTTTGATTTTAGATGAAAATAATATTAACAATAATATAATCATGGAAAGAATTGTTGAAATAAAATATCCTTTTCCATTTTCATTCATTTCATCTTTACCTTCTTGATTTTCAACCATCGTATACGTAAAAGATAATACTGATAATGTCGCACATAACATTACAATTGCAAGGGAAATTGTAGAATAATCTGGTAAATGAGTTAAAATAGCATTTATTAAATAATTCAACAATCCAAGCAAATAATCATTATTTAAAATAATATATAACATTCCCAATCCTAAAAATGAAATTAAAAATTCAGAATTCATGACATACTCAATTTTTTCATCATTGAAAATATTTAATCTTTTTCTAAGTGTGTTATTAAAAGTTAAAGATAATGCAAATGCAGACAATATCATTAATATAAAATTTGATGTTGTTCCAGTTAATAAAAATTGGAATGAAAAATAGAAAATACTCATTAATATTGTATTAAGAATTAAAACACTTATTCCCACAATTTTAAAAAATCTAATAAATTTGATTGTAAATTCATTACTCTTGTTTTTAAAAAATTTATTGTAGATAATAAGTAAATATAAACAAGAATAAGGTAATATGAATATTGTAATTACAAAATAAACTGGTGAATTTACTTTGTAAAAATTGGATAGTATAACTCCTATAATAGTTAATAAGTAAATAAATGGAAAATAAAATTCATTTCTTAAAATTATTTCATTAAACTTCATATGTATATGTTAATTTTCCATCTACATAATTCTATTCAATTTATCCAAAATAATTACATACCTTCTATTAATTAAAGTTTAAACAGCCTTCTTTAATCAGTACAAAGATTGCAGTATTGATTTTACTTCACTTTATTATATTCCAAATAAAACATCACGTAATGCTCAAGTTAATTAATACTTTTAGTATTGAGTAGGTTGGAAACTGTCAGGTATTCGACTAATATTTACATTTTAATTCCATCAAATTTTTAAATATGAATCTAATTTTAAATGTTTCAAACCTCCTCCAAAACGACTTCTTATTTATTTAATGTATAAAATTTTCCTCAATTTTACATATATTTTATTAACATTAATTATCATTTTTATTAAGTGTTTTCATATAATCAAATTGCCCTTTTAATCTATTTTTACCATTATAAAAATTATTCAAATCCTCTTTTGAATTTAATGATTTTGAGTCATTATCAAAAGATAATTTGATTTCAATAAAATTCATGATAAATATATTAAGTAAATTTGTATTTTTAATGATGTTCATTTTTAATAAATCACATAATCTATTACTATGGGCTATATCATTTCTAATATAATATAAATCATCTAATTCATCAGAATAATCATAAATCGAATCCTTTCTAAAATTCATTATTAAATTAAACCTTTCTTTCCTTGTATCCATTTTAACACCATCATTAAAAACTAATAATGATTCCAGCGAGGAAACTAAGTTTATAATTTTAATTCCAAGTTTAAAATAAGTATAATGCGCATTATATTCCTTTGAATATTGTGTTGACTCCACAACATCCTTATCAAAATTAACTTCTCTTTTCACAGACTCATAATACCATTGAATAGCATTTAACAAATTTTCCTCAATATACTCTAATTCTTCTTTATTTATTAAGTTTATTAAATAAGCTAAATGAAATTTTCTCATGTGTTCTAGGCTTTCACTTAAATTAAAAGGTCTAACTCTAATTGTTCTTTTACGAGTGGTATTTAAATCATCTTGATTAATAAAAAAAGCAATGATTTCTGAGCTTAAAGGTAAAACATCACCCATTATTCCAAAACCATTAATATGAGGGGGCTTATATAAGCTAAAAATTGATAAGAGTTCATTAACCTTACTTAATGCTTTATCTTTAGAGGATTCTTTAGTTCCAGAAGTAGTTAATTTTACAAAACAAAATGGTTTTAAATTTTGCATATAATCCATTATAATTTTATAATCTATTGAATCTTCCGATATATTGTTGTTATTAAGACAATCTAAAATTTCATTTTTAAAAGTTTCAAAAGGATAAATAATCATTGAACCAAAATCAATTGTATCATCAACTGTAATGCCCGAAACAGGTATAAAATACGTCCATTCTTTAAATCCATCATTTAATATTTCTTCAAATTCATTGAATCTTGATTTCAAGTTCAATTTAATTTCTTCATGTCTTGAATCTAAGTTATATGATTTTATAATTACTTCACGAACAAGTTGATCAAAAATATAATTTTTAGGAAATTTAGCACTTAGATTATTCCCATTTGAAATTTCATTTACAATTTCACTTAATTCTTCATACTCTTCAAGACTTAATTCAAAAAAATTTTCTGAACTCAAATGATAAACTTCATTTTCAAGAAAATGTCTAGAATTAACCCTGTTAATGTTACTTTCAATTAATTTTGTAATTTCATCAATATACTTTTCAAAATTCATAAGTTTAATTTATTTTCAATTAATATAAAGTTACTTAAATTAGTAAAAAGATTAATAATGTATATTATTTGTATGTATAAATACTTAATAGAACCTTCTATTATATTTTTATGAAGACCGTATATGATAGAATATTTTTATAAAAAATGAGTTGATTCTCCAAGAATATAAGACATCAGCCCATAGAATTTGATGACCTAAAAATTGATTTACTTTCCCAAAAACGTTAATGAAAGATTGGTTTATAATACGAATTAAATGAGCTAATTTATATAATGTTCTTCAAAAAAATGAGTATAAAGAACATATTTTAAAATAAAAAAAGTGAAAATGAACTTTAATATTATTGTTTATCTTTATGATAAAAATCTAAAAAAATAATTAAATCATTTTCTTCATCAAAATAATAAGACAACCTATAAGGTTTGACATAAACTTCACGAGTACCTTTACGAACATTCCTCATAGGTTTACCCACTTTAGGATCATCAATAATTTTTTTAATTTGTTTTTTAGCTCTCTCTTTAATTGATTTATCTAATCTTTTAAAAATTTTTTTAAAATTCTTATCATACTTAACAGTATCTACCATGAATCCAACTCATCAAGAAATTGACTTTTAGACATCCCCACATCATCACTACTTTCAACACGAGCTAATGCCTCACGAGTTCTTTTCTCAAAAACATCATCATCACTATTAAAAACATCAATGAGATTTTCTTTAAATTGATTAAGATCTTTTTGAGCTTGAGTTTCACCGAAATCAACAGGTAAACGAGAGTCTTCAACAAGAATATCATTATAACTAAATAATAATTTATTCATTATTATCATCTCCAAGAACATTAATATATCTACTTCCAATAAAATATAAATTTTATGAAATTATTCGACTCTTTCAAAAACTTTGTTGATTTGAAATTTTTTGATGAAAATTAGTTGTGAATTTTTAATTTTATCTAAAAATAGTTAAATTTAATAAATAGGTGGAGTAAAAGTTTTTATTATGCCTAATCAA
>NZ_MZGS01000006.1 GCF_003111625.1 Methanobrevibacter thaueri
TAAAACCATAAAAAACACAACCAAAAAGTTAATTAACTCTAATAATAGATTGTACTTCCTAGTATATAAAATTAAAGGATAATAAAAAAAGAAAAAAATTTAAACACAAAAATTATGAGTCAGCCTCTTTTTTCATTTTCAAAAACAAATCATTTTCCGGCGATATCCTTTATCACTTCACCGGCAATTATAAGTCCCGCAACGGACGGCACAAAAGAAACGCTGCCTTTCACTTTAAACTTTCTGTCTTTATTGATTGGACAATCGTTGGTGTTTATTGCATGTTCCTGGGAATAGACCACTTTCAATTTATCTATATTCCTTTTCCTAAGGTCCTTTTTCATTATCTTGGCAAGCGGGCAGACTGATGTCTCATATATGTCGGCCACTTCAAACATTGTTGGATCCAGCTTGTTTCCGGTTCCCATTGATGAGATGACAGGAACCTCAAGTTCATCGCATTTGCATATAATTGCAATCTTGGCCATAATGGTGTCAACGCAGTCCACGGCATATGAAAGGTCGCTTGTAATGATGTCTGTTGTTGAATCGGCCATGTAGAATTCCTTATGCACCTCAACATTAGCATGGGGATTGATTTCAAGAATTCTTTCCATCATAAGGTCAACTTTATATTTTCCAATGGTGCTTTCCGTTGCAATCAGCTGCCTGTTGATGTTGCTTTCATCCACCTTGTCGAAGTCAATCAGAATGAAATTGCCTATTCCGCTTCTTGCAAGCCCTTCGCAGACAAATGAGCCAACACCTCCAAGACCGAAAACTGCAACTTTGGCATTGCCTAATTTTTCCATTCCCTCATTTCCAATCAGCATTTCAGTTCTTGAAAACCTCTCTTCCATAGCCGTTCACCAAAAAGTTTAATTTAATTTAGTTAATTATATAATTATTAGACATTATATCAATAAATATTTTTTTAAGTGGGGAATTTCATGATAATAGATACTCATTGCCATATTTATGCCAGTGAAATGGAAAACGCAGAGGAGATAATAATGGAGGCTGCAGACAATGACATACATATGGTATTGAACGGCACAGACCCATCAAGCAACAGGGAAGTGCTGGAATTATCTGACAAATATGATAACGTGCATGCCGCATTGGGCTATTTTTATACACTTGCCGATGAGATAACCGATGAGGAAATTGAATTGCTGGATATGCAACTGGGCAGTGATAATGTGGTTGCCGTTGGCGAGATAGGTCTTGATTACTATCATACAAAGGACAACAGGGACAAGCAGATTGAACTGTTTGAGAATATGTTAGTTCTGGCAGAAAAGCATGATTTGCCCGTGATAGTGCATTCGAGAAAGGCAATGCAGGACACATTTGACATATTGAAAGAGCATGACGTGGTTGGATCCATGCACTCCTATCAGGGCTCTGCCGAAATGGCACAGCAATTCATCAGATTAGGATTTTACATTGGAGTCGGTGGCACTATTACCCACAAAAACAATAAGAAGGCAAGAAGGATGCTTGAAAATACTGACATTAATCATATGCTCCTTGAAACAGATTCTCCATATTTGAGTCCCCAGGAGAAAATGGGAGAGATGAACACTCCTCTTAACATTAGGTACGTAAGCAGAAAAATAGCCGAGGAATTGGATATGGAAGAGTCTGATGTCATTGAAATAACCGCTGAAAATGCAAAAGCACTGTTCAATATCTGATATATTTGACATTTGACTAAGAAATCCTCTAAAAAACTGATTTTAACAAATTTTAAATATATAAATTAATAAAATATCCAATAATGAATTATATTTTATCTTCTTAAATTTGATGTAAAATATAGTTTATAGATTTTAGGTGATTAAAATGGATATCAAAAAAGTAGTAGTAGCTGGAGGAGGAGTTTTAGGTAGTCAAATTGCTTATCAATCCGCATTCTGTGGATTTGACGTAACAGTTTGGCTGAGAAGCGAAGGCTCAATCGAAAGGGCCAAACCTAAATTTGAAAGACTGTTAAACATCTATTTGGCCACACTTGAAAAGATGAAAACCGATAAGGCAGCTTATTGCAGAGGATTCAGCAAAACACCTGACCTAAATGATGATGAAATTGACGCCTTAAAAGAACAGGCTCAAAAGGCATTTGACAGCTTGACCTTAACCACAAGCTATGAAGAGGCAGCAGATGATGCAGACCTTATAATTGAAGCGATTGCAGAAGATCCTGAACAGAAAATTGCATTCTATGAGGAATTGGCAAAATATCTTCCGGAAAAGACAGTTGTCGTTACAAACTCATCAACCTTGCTTCCAAGCCAGTTTGCTGAACACACCGGAAGGCCTGAGAAATATCTCGCATTCCACTTTGCAAACAACATTTGGGCTCAAAACACAGCTGAGGTAATGCCGCACCCTGGAACTGAACAAGAATACTTTGATACCATTGTCCAATTCGCAGAGGACATCAACATGGTGCCTATTAAAGTATTGAAGGAACAACCGGGATATGTGCTCAACTCACTGCTTGTACCGTTCCTATCCGCAGGACAGGCTTTATGGGCTGAAGAAGTTGCAGACCCTGAAACAATCGACCTGACCTGGAGGCTTGCTACAGGTGCACCAAACGGACCGTTCCAAATCTTGGATGTTGTGGGCCTTGTAACCGCATATAATATCGTCATTATGGACCCTAGGTCCCAAGACCCTGAGACAACTCAAGGTAAAATCGCCTTAAAGCTTAAGGAAAAAATAGATGCCGGTGAAACAGGTATCAATGCGGGCAAAGGATTCTACGAGTATAAATAAATGATTCATATCATTTATTTTTCTTTTTTTTTAATTAGTTAGCCTCTAAATCACAATATTAACTTAAAGAGAGGAAACATGTAAAAGCCGTTTATGCAAAAGTTATATCAATTTGCTTTTTAATACAATTAAATATATTTGGTGGGATTTTAACAAGAATCGCTATGGGGAATAGAGATGAAAAAAACAAAAGTAATTTGCAGTATAGGTCCGGCATCTGATTGCGTAGAGGTCATGAGTGAAATGGTTAACAATGGAATGGACTGCGCACGCATTAACCTTAGTCATGCCACACCTGAAGGCATACTGAAAACAATAGAGGTCATCAGACAGGTGCGCAAAGAGTGCAATCAGCCTGTAGCCATAATGTACGACACCAAGGGACCTGAATTCAGAACCTTGAAATTCAAGGACGGCGGAGTGTCTCTCAAGAAGGATGATACCATAAGGATGAGCAAGACCTGCATTCTTGGAGATGAGAAGGAATTCGGTGTCAACCACAGCAATGCGATTGACTTCATTAAAATAGGCGACACTGTTCTCATTGACAATGCATTGTTCGAATTGGAGGTCATCGATAAGGATGATGATCATGTGCTATTGAAAGCTTTGGGAGATTGCAAAATTCAGGACAACAAAACCGTCAACGTTCCAGGCGTTGATTTAAACCTGAAATTCATGAGCGATGTTGATAAAAGAGACATTGCATTTGCCGCAAAGCATGCCTGTGATTATCTGGCATTATCATTCGTAAATACAAGGGAAGACGTCATGGCCGCCCGCAAGATAATTGAAGAGGCGGGAGGGGACGCTCTCATCATCTCAAAAATTGAAAGCCGAATTGGAATCGAGAATATAGATGATATAATTGATGAATCCGATGGCATCATGGTGGCCCGTGGTGATTTGGGAGTTGAAGTTGCGCTGGAGAAGTTGCCGATGCTTCAAAAGGACATTATAAGAAAATGTCGCCAAAAGGGCAAGTTCGCTATTGTGGCCACTGAAATGCTGGCCTCCATGTATGAAAGTCCAAGGCCTACAAGGGCGGAGGTTTCAGACGTTGCCAATGCAATACTGGATGGAACAGATTGTGTCATGCTGTCAGGTGAAACCACCATTGGAAAACATCCTATAGAATCCGTTGAAATAATGAGCAAAATATGCAAATATGTGGAATCAACAATCGATTATACGAAACATGTCTCATACAAGGGTAGCAGAGGCACCAGTGACACCATTGCAAAGCTTGTTGTTGATGCTGTAGAATTCTCAGACATTAAACTGATAGTCACATCCACATTGACTGGATTTACCGCTCGCAGAATCAGTAATTTCCGTCCAAACTCCATTATAATGGCATGTTGTCCATCCAATCACATCGCCGAGAAGGTCATTTTAAACTTCGGAGTCAAACCTGTTGTGACCGACATATATGAAAGCACCGATAAAATGATTAGCAATGCTAAGAAAATAGCTAAAAGGGAATTCAATTTAAGCAAGGGGGATCTGATTGCATTCACCGGCGGATTCCCATTAGGCGAATTCAAAAAAACCAATTATCTGATAATTGTTGAAATTTGAATATTTCAGCGGAATGGTGATTTTTGATTGCCTACATAATATCCTTCAAAAGTTCCCATTTGATTAAAGGATATTTATAAATAATGTTTTTTCCAAATAGATAATCATTGAACTATTTGGAGGTGATAATGTGAACATGGAAAAAATTTTAGGATTACTGTATATCATTCTTGGTTTATTTTTAGTAATTTGTCCAATATTTTCATCTGCACTCATATCTTTGGCAATTGGATTTGCTATGGTATGTTTCGGTATATCAGCAATATTTAATGGAATTATTTTTTCAGAAGCTCCCATCTATTCATATCTGTCCCTATCTATTGGGGTAATTGCATTGCTCTTTGGATTAATATTCATGTTCTTCTTAAATGCCTTACCGTTCCTTGTATCATTACAATTCTACATTGTCGGATTCGTACTTATGGTATATGGAATATTAGGAATTATATACTTAAAGGACAAAAAATTAACTATTCTTTCAATTATTGGATTAATTTTAGGTATTATAACCGTTGCACTGGCAGTATTTGCGGCATCACAGCCTGTCCTAATAGCAATCCTTATTGGAGTATTGTTAATTATAGAAGGAGTAGCCCTTTTTGTTGTGGGCAAAAGCCTGACATTAATTGAAACTTACGGATAACTCTTAAAACAGGATAATTCTATTGAATTATCCTTAATTTGATTTTTTTTATTGTTGTAATACTTTTGATTACAACCTTTAACCGAATTAATTAAAAAAAAGAAAAAAATAGCTTAAGATTAAGCTATTAAAAAGTCGCCAATTATCTTTTCATCACTTGATGAAATTACCACAATACGATCATTTTTTTCAAAATTGAACAGGGTAATATCACCATCTTTTTTAAGGTAACCGGTTACATTATTAATTGTAGTGTTATCTCCGCCCATAACTTTTAAAGCTTGTTCATTAGTTAATCCGTTGGTAATGTTAACTACAAAGAGACCTATTGCAGTATCACCTTTGACATAACCTTTGGATTCAATTTGTGCCCCATCTTCTATAAGTGACTCAACAGCTTTTTGAGTGGTATTTGTAGGATCTACTTCAAAACCATCCGGAATATTGAAATCCACTCCATCAATGGTGACTGTTTCATTTTGAGCGCCGCCGAAAAGGTCTGCTAAGTCAAAAGCTGAAACTGCACCAATGCTTGTTGCAACAATTAACAATGCAAGTATTGCAAGAATTTTCTTGTTCATAATACACCTCCAATTAGTTATATATTTTTGAATTTAATATAATTTACTGAATTGTTTTAATTTCTTTTTTAATTAATGAGAAATCATTCAGGCCTTTGACCTAAGCGAATTTGATACATTTGTAATTGGTTTTCCGGTAATGTATACCTCACCTACAATGATTTGGCAATTACTTATCATGAACTCAATTTCGCAAAGGGAATGATGCAAAGTATTGGATTGAAAAGTAATAAGTACTTTAAGCAATAAAGTTGATATCATGTCAAAAAAGGTTATTGTTATAAGTTCATCACCAAGAATTGGTGGAAATTCAGACACATTATGCGACGAATTTGTTAGAGGAGCATTAGACGGCGATAATGCTGTTGTCAAGTACAATCTGGAAGAAATAAGATTCCACGCATGTAAGGCTTGCATGAAATGCAAAACCCCTGAGATGAAGTGTTTCCAGGAAGATGGTCTTGCCGAAGTCTTGGATAAGATGATGGAAGCTGATGTGATTGTGTATGCAACTCCAATTTACTACTATTCAATGTGCGGAACCCTTAAAAGGTTCTTTGATAGATGCTATCCTATTTTCAATCATTTGGAGGACAAGGAGTATTATATTATAACATCTGCAGGCTCATCCAACGGCAATGCTTTAATTGGAATCAGGGACTTTATCAGCTTTTCCAAAAACCCAACAGAAAAGGCTGTATTCACCGTAATTGGAGATGCAAAATCTCAACCTGAATTATTAAAAGAGGTATATGAAGCAGGTTTTGACTGTTAAAAAAATAGGGAAGAATTTGATCTTCCTTATCATTTAAAACTTGAATGAGTGTAAAAAAAATAATAGCTTAAGGATTAAGCTATTACAGGAGCAATAAGGCTTTCGTCATTTGATTGGATGACAATCACTTTATTTTCTTTGGAAAATGTGTAGGTATATCCAACATTATCATGATGGAGATAACCGTTTTGTCCAGAAATCTCTTTAGCTGTGCCGTTCATGAAATTAACTTGTTTGTCACTAATGTCTGATGTATCGTAATCGTTAATCATAATGTTAATGTAATCAGTACCATTAATGTATCCTTTTCCATATTGAGTGCATGTGAAAAAAGTGTAGTCAGTAACGGTTCCATTATTGCTATTATCTAAATTTTCTTCTAATGTTCCAGGAATGGTGAAATTTTCTCCGTCAATGGTTATATGCTGATCTGCCGGACCTCCAAACAATGAACCTAAATCGGGAAGTTCAAATGCAGATACGGTTCCAACAGCAGCGATTGCTATAAGCACAACAGATAGTGCCAATAATATCTTTTTATTCATAATAATAAACCTCCAATAGATAATATATTTTTGATTTATAAATATAATTTACTAAAATATAACACAATGTAATTCCTCATTATGGGATAATTCCACTCAACAATGCTTTAAATCAGAATATTTGCGTTAACAGAATAAAATATTAATATTAATACTGAAATATATATTAGTACATTTTGGAGATATTTTTATGAACGTTTTAGGAATTAATACAAGTCCAAGAGAATTAAGTAATGTAAAAATCGCTTTGGAAGCTGCTTTGGATGCCGCTTCCGCAAAAGGTGCTGAAACTGAGATTGTGGATGTTAACAAATTAACAATCACACCATGTCAAGGCGACAACTACTGTAAAGAGCATGATTCCGAATGCGCTTTAAATGATGATATGCAAGACATCTATCAAAAAATTGAGGAAGCTGATGGAATCATCTTAGCAAGCCCAATATACTTCTGTGACGTGAATGCTCAGGCAAAACTCGTAATCGACAGATTATATTCTTATTTCATGAACCCTAAATATGCAGAATTGTTTTCTAATAAAAAGGTTTCAATAATTGCAACCAACGGCGCTGCTCCTTTGGAAGCATTTGAAGGTTCATTAAATACTCAAATGGCAGCTTTTGAAGTTTTAGGATTTAAAACAGGCGACATTATTAATTTAGATGACAATAATGTTCCTGGAGCGATTAATGATAAAGAAGAACAATTGCAAAAAGCAAGAGATCTCGGTGAAAACTTAATTTAAGTTTTCAGTTTTTTAATTATTTCCAGGTGATACTATGAGCAACATACATGAAAATTGTGAGAATTACAGTCCTAAAAAGGATTATTGTTTAAAATTCTTCGAGGAAAATGTATCAGAGAAGTATAAGGTTTGTAAAGAGTATAGTGAATTCTCTGATAAAGAACTCAGTAGGAAATGGAGTAATTGAACATTATCTTTTGAAGTTAAAAATGATAATGTATCTCCAGCTATAAATCATATTTTTGATAATTTATTTTTAGGTTTTGAGTGGTTCCACTCAAAACATTTGTTTTAAACCAAAATTTTTTCACTGTTGTGCAAAATACTGGAAATTATTTTTTACTATCCCTTTAAATAATCTACAAAACATATATGCTATTAACGAAAACTATTTAAATCATTGATAAAGGGAGATAAAATGCAAAGAAAAAGACGAATTTTGATATTGCTATTGCTGATAATTGGCATCTGTGCAGTGTCGACCGCAAGTGCGGCTGATGATGTTGATGTTTTATCTGCAGATGATGCAAATCTTGAAGAAACTTCAACCGAATTGGACGATATTGAGGAAAACATCTTGGAAAAGTCAAGCGAGGAGGAAAATTTAGCCGTATCAGAAGATAGCTCCATTTTAACCATGGACGCATCTGATGAAACATTATCAGTTGTATATTCAAGCTGGTATACAATTGATTTATAGGATTACTATGAAATCTCATCCACTAAAAAAGAGACAATTTCATACTATATGGAACCTTATACTTACGGTTCTGAATCTTTTCATTTTTATTTGCGTGTTGTGGATTTGAACGGAAATATAGTTTTTAATAAGGAATTAAAAGGTACTGAAAGAACTGCAAGGGATTATCGTCCTTCCTTTGAAAAAAATACTTTTGCTCCGGGCACTTATGTTTTAGGGGCTGTGAATTATGATGACAATGTGGTTATGGACACCGCTGTTTTAAGAGTTAGCGGAACAGCAGTAATCAACGCCAACGATTATAACTCATATTATAATTCCGGTGCAAAGATGACTGTCAAAATGACAGATCAGGCAACTGGAAAACCTATTACTTCCAGTTATATCACTGTTAAATTCACCAACAAAAAGACTAAAAAAACAGTAACTAAGACCTATCTTATGAATTCAAACGGTCAGGCTTCATTCACACCGCCTGTAGGTGCCGGAACCTGGACAGTCGAATATTCATCAGCTGATGCAGATATAAATGCAAATGTTGTTCAAAAGACAGCCACCATCACAAAACCTGCTGTCAAAATCAAAGCATTTAAAGTCACAGAATATAAAGGTTTCAAAATCAAACTTAAAGCAAAAGTGACTAGCGGAGGTAAAAAGGTCAACGAAGGAAAAGTAACCTTTAAAATCAACGGTAAAACATACACTGCTGCTGTTAAAAACGGTATTGCCACCAAAAAAGTCAAATTAAGTAAAGTGAAAACATATAAATACACATCTAAATTCAAAGGCAGCAACTATAAGGATTCCAAAAAGGTCAAAGCTAAAGCCGTCATGAAAAAACGTGTTAAAACTAAAATCGTTATTAAAGACCAATCTGTTTATACAGGCAGCTCTAAAAAAGTCACCATAAAAGTTTTAACTAAAAGCGGCAAAAAAGTTAAAAACGGCAAGATTAAAATAACATCCCATGGTGAAACCACATATGGGCCTGTGAAAAATGGAAAAGCCATAGCAATTGTTTCCGGTTTTAATATCATGAAACATTTCAAAGGCTTTACCAAAAATGGTGAAACTTACAAAAAGTCAAAAACTGCCAAGGTTAAAATTAAATACATACCTAAATCACACAAATATAAGGCCAGCAAAAAAACCGTTAAGGTAACTTCCAAATTCAAATGCCTCTGTGGCAAGACCAGTACACATTACCATTATACACAGGGATATTATTACGTCTATAAATATAAAATTGCTGTTGTATAGAGGATTTTAATTCCTCTAAACTTTTTTTTTTTAATTTTTGATGATATTTTAGTTTTGAATATTTGCTTAGAAAACATTCAATTTAAACACTACTTAATTTTTCTTTAAATATCTATTTAAAAGGTTTATATCTTCTCTTTAAAAAACTTTGTGAGGACATCATTATTTACACTTAATTATGGATAAGGTTTCCTCAAAATCAATGAAAATTATCATTATTCTAATGTTATTTTTCAATAATTTTGAGGACATCATTTTTCAGGCAAAAAATCCCTTAGGTTTCCTCACCACCTCAAGTAGAATCCCTTGAATTTTTCACCATACAACAGTGAATTCACTAGGTTCTCGCTTTGTTTTACAATCAAATCTGAATAGCTTACAGTTTCATCTCCATATGTTATTGTGGAGTATACTTTTGAGAGAATCTTTTCAACGATTAATTTTCTAGCTTCCAATTTAATCGTGTTGTTTCTTTTGTCCATATCATCAATGGTGACCTGCTTTCTGTTGACTAGGCTGATGACTGTCTTGTCCACTATCTGCTGCCTGAATGGCTCTATCAGGTCAAAAGTCAGGCTTGTCCTATTGTCCATGTCAAAGTGAAGCAGTCCGCAGTATGGATCCAACCCATTTACAAGTAAGCTTTTGGTTATCTCGCTTGCGAGTATAGCATATCCGTAGTTAAGCATTGAATTAAGCAAATCTGATGGTTTTTTTGTTCTTGACTTAAAATTAATTTCTTTTGGAACGAAATACTTCACACCTTTCCAGTATTCATTTGATGCCTTTCCTTCAAGGCCCATAATCTTCATTCGCACTGTTTCATTGTCTCCATTTAGGGGCAGTTGATTCAATTGAATTATAATCTCTTCAATTTTCTGTCTATTATTATACACACTTTTTAGATGTCTATTCTTGTTCAATGTTGTCAGTGTGGCCTTTTGGTTTTTCATCTTTGACATTATGAGTTCCTTTGATATTTCAAGACCTAGCCTATTTTCACTTAACCTATACTGCTCTTTTTTAAGTTTCACGTTTCGCCAGTCAGGTGATTCCAATGTGTATGTGAGTTGCCCCCGGGGATTGATTGCTATCAGTTTAATGTTGTTTTCGGCCATCAAATTAAGGGCATCGAATGTAAGGTATCCCTTTCCGATAATTGTTATGTCATTTATTTCACTTGCTCTGATAGAATCGACGATTTGATTTTTTTCATGTATAACTATCCGGTTGTCTTTCTTATGTATTGACTTTGCGTATCCGTCTATTACCAGTTTCATCCTAATACACCCTATACAAATCATTCTTGAATTTCATTTCCCGCCCTGCAGTTAACTTTTTGCTATAGCAGTTTTCACAGATTGGAATAATCACAACGCTGTCGTTTTCCCTAGTGATTTTTGAGATGTTTTCACTGAGATCTTTTCTTTCACCATTGCTCAAATCCCCTGCATATAATGAGCTTTGAATCTTTCGAAGTCCATAATGCTGGAGGACATTTTCAATATTATTCTGGTTTGTCTTGAACCTGCAGTCAAGACTTGCTATCATGTACATGAGTTAAGTTTTATTTTTCAATGTTTAAATTATTTCATTTATTTTATAAGTAGCTATAAACACTATGTTTCACTGAAAACAATTTTATAAAGTCGCAACAATTTTTTAAAGTTACTAAAATTTGATTAAGCTTAAATAGGATAAAAATAATACAATATATTAATTTAAAGGGAATTTCAATTCCGTTATTTGAAATTAAAGAAAAATTTTGGAGAAATATATGTGAATTATGTATTACTATTAAAAGTAATAGTCTTTATATATAACTACTATGATTAAAAATAGTAGTCTTTATAAATAACTAATAATAATTATTAGATTGCATTAGATTTCATCATCCTAAAATATTTTTTTTATTTTCACAAATTGTTTTGAAATTTTAATTTTTGAATTTTCAAAAAATCAGATTAATACTTTTCACATACTTTTTTATTACAAAATTAAAATTTGAAGAAATCACCATTTTGAAACCAGTTGAGGTATATGTCTTGCTTCACTTACAACATTCCCTCACAAACTCCCAAATTATCCAAATTTTATATATAAAGAAAACGTATATTTTATGTAATAATATACAGTAAAAGTGAAAAGATACGAAGTCTTTATATACTAAAAAAATCAATAGTATAACAAGGGTTTGAGTAAAGAAATTTAGGAGGCAAAAAGCTTATGATCGAAGTCGATGAGCTAACGGACTACCTAGATGAATACTTGGAAGAAAAGCAAGAGGTAAAAAACTTAACTGAAGAAACCATCAAGAAACAAACATTCAATATATCCAAATTCATCGAATTCCTTGAAGATAGCGGAATAGATGAGTTAAATGACAAGAACGTTAAAAAGCAATTAAGGCAATACCGTAGACATTGTTTAAAACAACGTGGAAACAAAAGAACCACAGTCAAAACATATATGATGAACATTCTGGAATTCATAAACTCAGAGGATGTTCAAGAGGAAATCCAGCACGAAACCATCAAAATGAAGGATATTATTGAAGTTAAAACCGAAGATCCTGAAACTGCCAAAAAAAGAATCGAGAAAATCTCTCTAACATGGCAACAATCCAATTTCTTCCTTGATACAATCCAGAAAAGCGGAAATGTTCGTGATTACGCAATTTGCAGGACATTCATTGATTCTGGAATGAGGCTTAAGGAACTGGTCCTTCTTAACAAGACAGATATTCAAGTTCCACTCGATGAGAAGGGATTTTATATCCTTCCGAAAGACACACATGAGTTCATTGATGTTTATCTGCGTGCAGAGACAACAAAAGGAGAATCCAAGGACCGTACAACATTCATTACCTATGATACTCTTGTAAGTTTGAATGATATGATGATGGATCGCATCACAAAGCTTAGAAAAAACACCAGCAATGTCTACAGGCCGGTGATTCAGAGAAATAAGGCTGCAGAAGAAGTGAACCGTGAAGAGTTGTTCACCAATATCAAGGGAAACAGAATTGGTAAACGTGGTGTCCAGGACATCATCAAAAAACATGCTCGCGAATGTGATGAAAGAATAGAGTCAGAAGGCATAGACTGTTCTGTAAATTACTCTAAAAATGTAAGTGTCCACATTCTAAGACACACCGCACTGTCCCATTATGCTGAAATCCTGACAGTTGCTGAGGTTCAGTCAATTGCAGGCCATTCCAACTCACAAACAACCGATAAATATATCCACATTGACCGTGAGCAAATGAAACAAAAATTAAGAGGCAATTCTCAGAAATTTAACTGATTTTAGCACTTAATATTAAAATTAATAAATTTAAATATCATATTGTCTAATATAATAATAGAAACTTTATTAGGATTTTATATGAATTTAAGGAAACATATTTTAATATTAAGTATTTTTATTATTTTTATTTTCGCATGCGGAACATTTAATGCATCTGATATTCAAAAAAATGATGATTTGCATGTTACAGCAGATTTGACCAATCAAAGTGATGTTTTTGGTTGCTGTTCTATAGTTTTGCAGCTGGATGGAAATCATACAATGATGTCATATAGGCGTGATTCCAACTTAACAGCGGATGTATACATCGAAGAAGGCTTATGGCATGGCATTCCTGCTATCAAACAGTACAAGACCGAAGGCGGATACTTCAATCATGTAATCATCACCCATGACGGCTGGGTTATCGGATTAGGAGGAATTGATGATGGTATTGATAGTGAAATATGTGAAAATATCACTGCTAGTATGATCTCCGAGGACAATAGTATTTCAGAATACGGTTTGTCCAAGATACAGCAGATAAAACAGCCATATGGACGTGGACATGTTGTAATCAAGGCTCCGAATGGTAATTATGGTTTTGCCAATGTAAATAAGCTGAAAACAGGGACATTACAGCCAGGCCAATACATTTCCATTCCAAATGATTACATGTTATCCCGATCTGGAAACGTTTCTCTTGATTCCCCTGATTTGGTTGGTGAAATGACTAACTTATCCCAAACCGACAAATATGGTTTGGATAGAAGGGAAATCGTTACCTATGACTTCCAAACTACTGAAAATGGCAACGTTACGGAGATTTATGTTGCAAATGAGGATGGGTCCCATGTTGGCGCTAATTATATAGACTGCATAGATGACATTCATTTTAACAACACCGTTATCAAAGGGTCAGATATTCCTATCGGACCAAGCTATATGCATATTGGAGATATTGAGTTTCCAAATGAGCTTACAACTGCAAACAAAAGTATAGTGTTAATGGTAATTATTGCGTTTGTTGTCTTCGTTGCATTGCTGTTCTTCATTATCCTGAAATTTGTAAGATCTATTCACTATAAAATCCGTCGTAGATTTTAATAAAATTCATGAAATTTATTAAAAAAGAGTAAATTTGAAGAAAATATTATATCTCAACAACTTGATATATATGGCAGAGTTGATTTATAGCATTTTCTTAATATTACTTGAGTATAAGTGGTAAAATATGTATATTATATATTATCTGTATTTACAGAATATAGATAAGTATGTATTATCCATATTTACAGAAATATGGAAAACCATATTATACTAATATGTCTACTATAAGTAAATATGTACTATTACTATTAATAGTTATAGTATATATTATGCTATTATAATTGTTTATAGTATAATACCTATTAATACATATTTACATCTTATATACGGAAATACTCTTCCGACTACTGTAATATTACACTAACGGAATTCACAGTAAAAATAACGATTTTAAACAGTTATTTAGCCTAATAATAACTGTTCTATTCTTGTTTTCCTAAATTAAATGTATAATATATTAGTTATTGGAATAATATAAATTTATCATTGAACATGAAGAAAAATGAACTCTCTGCGTTCCTGGTTTTTATAAGATTTATTAATTTTTATGAAATTTCTTAATTTTTTAAGATCCGTTAATTTTCTGATTTACAAAAAGTGCCTATCTCAACCACACCATATAACTTTAATGGTGAATTTTAACCATTTTCTCCAGTCTTTCTAACCAAATGTAATTGTCATACAAGTCAAATTTTTCAAAAATAAACTTGTCAGGATATTTTTTTTCAATGATTTCTTTTTCTTTTTTAGATGTAATTCCATATCTAATTTGTTTATTTTCATCAAACACCTCATAATACTCATATTTTTTAATTAAACTTTGTTGTGCAGTCAATCCCATCTAATCGCCTCATATGCAAACCTTTATAAATAATGAAAATATAATTATAATTAATTTTATTAAAATGAATTTTTTTTAATAAAATTGGTGATGAATCTAGAAAGGGTAAAAACAGACGGCGAGAGTAAAATTCTCTAAACCTCCCTTTCATTATAGATTCATCATCTATCGGTATTCAACGACAGTGTACTTTTTTTTTTTAATGAGATAATATAAAATGATTATTTTTATAGTTATACTCATATTTAAAAGGATTACAATTGTAATCAAACTATCACTCCCGTTAAATCAATCAATGGAGGATGAATACCGGTGAATTACCGTGCACCTTTTGTGTCTGTTTTTAAATTAAAAATATTTTGTTATTCTAATTTTGCACAGTATCCACTATACGGAAACAACTATCAGTCATTTCTCATAATACCTTTTAATAATACATTATATTTAAAATAAGCAGTTATTAATGGGTACAATTTTTCAATATCAAAGCAATATTACAATATGGCACAATTAATGATTCAAAGTTATTTTTTAAAAAAAAGTAATATGAATTGTTTTCAAGATCAAAATCCAAGAAGTATCTTGAAACCTATCAATATCAAAATCACTCCACCCAATATCTGGAACTTGTCGCCGACATAATCGCCAAGTTTCTTGCCTATGTATATTCCAACTATGCTGAAGGCGAATGCCACAATTCCGATTATTGCACAGGATATCAGAAGGGGATCTTTTAGAAGCGCAATTGTAATTCCAACTGCAAATGCGTCTATGCTTGTAGCTATCGCAAGCAATGTAACCTCCTTGAAGGAAAAGTTATCCGTAATCTCCTCATCATCTCCTGACAGGCTTTCACGTATCATGTTCAGTCCGATTGCAAGAAGCAGTATGAAACCCACTATCGGTGCCAGCGATTCGACAATTGATGCGATAACACTGCCGCAGACGTATCCGAATATTGGCATGATAAACTGAAAACCGCCGAAAAACAGTCCATAATAGAAAATTTGCGCTTTTGTCAGGTGTTTTTGAGTGAAACCTTTTGTCATGGATACGCTAAATGCGTCCATTGCAAGAGCTACCGCTATTAGAAAAGTTGAAATCAGATTAAATGACATTAGATAATATATTGTAATTTGTTTTATATATAATGATTTATTACGAATTTAAGATATTTATAGTATTTATGTTATATTTATAACTATGAAAGACCTATTTGATAATGTTGAACTTGGAGATTTAAGATTAAACAGTAGAATTGTGAGAACCGGATTGTGGGAATCTCAAAGGGAAAAGACAGGCAATTTCACTCCTGAAATATATGACCGATACGAAAACCTTGCCGCCAGTGGTGTCGGACTGATTATTTCCGAGGTATACTCCCTATATCCCCGTGACGTCTTTTCAAAATACACCGCCACAACAAATTACAAGCAATTCGTCCGTGAAGCGCGTGACCTTACCGACCTTGTTCATCTCTATGACGTGCCTATTTTCGCCCAATTGGGTTTTGTGCAGTACAACAAAAGAACCGAACAGAACATGCCTGTTGACAAGGTCAGCATTGAGGACATTCGTAAGATTCAAACAGACATCATAATTGCCGCTCAAAAGTTCGACTATGCTGGATTTGATGGAATTCAACTAGGTCTTGGAAATTACTATTTCCTTGCTCGTTTTATAAATCCAAACTTCAACACACGCACAGACAAGTATGGCGGAAGCACCATCAATCGCCTTAGAATAGTTTTGGAGATAATTAAAGTAATAAAGGAAAACACAAACCTTCATATAAACTGCCGTCTGAACGCATTTGACGGAACCAACATGGGAATGGACATTGGGGAGACCATTGAGATATGTCAACTACTTGAAAAATATGGTGCTGATTCACTTCAGATCACCCGTCCACGCTCACCACAGTTCTTCACACAGGAAAACAAGGAAAAGAACCCATTGATTGAGGCAACAGAAAAGATAATCAAGAACGTTTCAATACCTGTAATCCTCGGTGGTGGCGCAAACAGCCAAAACCAAATCAATGACATCCTGAATGAAACCGACATTGACTTCATATCAATGCAAAGGCCATTCGTAAAGGACCCGAGTTTCCTTGTTGATTGGCAAATCGAGGGAAATGGTGTCAGCCACTGCATAACCTGCAATAACTGCTACTGGAAAAAGACAAGCACATGTCACATAAGAAGCTGCAACCCTGAATTCTATTGATCATCACGGTAATGCTTGAACTGTTCAAGGAAATGATTCAGCTCCTCTTCTATCTGGTAGAGAGTCACAATCGGTTTTGCATCCAAAAGACTGGTTAGGGCAATCAATAGGGGAATTGCCTCACCAACTGTCACGTTTTTGAATTCCAAATCCTGATAGGTTATCATGAAATTCCCATTGATATGCTCATCAATTCGAAGGCCATACGGCAGGAAATTGATTTCATTTTTTTCAATAAGCTCTTCAAGAATCTCTGTACCCTCTAGAATATCCTCGAATTCCACCTTTTCCTTTTCATAAATCGAATCGAGAAATTCAAAGTGTATGTCATAGTCATACAGGGAATGGTCTTTAAAATAAGAGTCTACCATAAGGTAGTTTATATACAATTCATGGTTAATGATTGAGTATTTCTTGTTGTTGAGGATGAATTCCATAATTAATAATTGTTAAAAAAAGTATAAAAAACTAGTTATAGAATAACTAGCTTTCTTGTGGTATTGTTTCTTTTTTGGCAAATTTCTTGAATCTTGAAATGAAGATTTTCGCCCAGATGTATCCGACAGTTCCTCCAACGAAACAACCGAAAACCACACCTGCATAGATTCCTGTAACTCCCCATCCGAATATGAAGCAGAATATGTATGCAAACACTGATTCAAGTATCAATGACCTGAGAAGTGTGATCAGTAGGGAATAGAATCCTTTTCCGACACCCTGAAATAGCATTGATGACATCATACCGTGTGGAATCGCAAGAACGAATATGCTGAGTACGGAAATCGCATGAGCGATTTGCGGAGACAATTGTGCGCTTGCCTCTGTGTATGAAAACATTGCCGCTAGCTGTGCTGAAAATATGAACATTATGGCTCCAAGCAATATGGATATTGCAAAACCCAGCTTGATTGAGTATGAGTGGGCTGTTTTCAGGTTTGTATAGTTACGTGCTCCATATGCAACACCTGCCACTGTCAATACTGCTGTTCCAAGACCAATCAATGGAATCATGGACAATTGGACAATCCTCATTGAAGCGGTATAAACCGCCACTGCGGTTGTGTCTGCAGCAAGCACAAGAAGACTGTTGATGATAATCGCAAGTATTGAAAATACCAGACTTTCAAGTGTTGATGGAATAGCGACCTGCAGGTTGTCTGTAATCATTTTAGTTGAGTAATTGAAGTTTTTAGGAGTCAAATCAAGGAACATGTCTTTTTTACCCCAAATCCAATAGCTCATGACAAGACATGAAAGTGTTGCGGATATTACGGTTGCCCATGCTGCACCGGCAATTCCAAAGTTAAGAACATAAATGAAAACCGGGTCTAGAATGATGTTCATTACTGCTGTAACCGCAATTGCAATGGTGGCTCTTCTCATGTCCCCTTCAGACCTGAATATTGCTGATGCAACACCGGAATATACGAATATGAACAGGAATCCGAATATGATGTAACTGTAGTCCATTGCATATTGGATTGTGGAACCCGCACCCATCATCTGAAGGATAGGGACCATGAATGTTTCAATTATTATGGTAAATATCAGTGACACAACCACTGCCAGCAGTATACCATGCAATCCAGCATTGTTTGCCTGCTTGATGTTGCCTGCACCGATAAATCTTGCGATAAGTGAGTTTGCTCCCGCTCCGATACCGTTTCCAAGTCCTACCAAAACCATGAATAATGGTGTGATGAATCCTACTGCAGCCAATGCGTCTGCACCGAGACCTGCCACCCATATACTGTCTGCAATGTTATAAAGCATGATTAATAGCATTGAAAGCATCATCGGAAGAGCCAATCTGACGATGGCCTTTTTAGGGTCACCTGTAATCATTTCAATATTTTTACTTTTCTTAGGCATTTTGCTCCTCCTCTTTTTCGTTTAATTCTATGGATTTAACTGCAATCTCTTTTAAAAGCATTTGTAAATCCTCTTTTTCAATTGTATTGTTTGCAAACAAATACTCTTCCCATTCCTCAAGTTTCTTTTTTGATTCGGTTAATGTCTTTTCACCTTTTGGAGTTAGTGAAACCTTGTTTTGGCGTCTGTTGTTGTCATCCACTTTTCTTACAACCAGACCGTTATCCTCAAGCTTTTTAATGGACCTTGCCACTGATCCCTTGTCAATGCTGCATCTTGAGGCAATCTTGTCCTGGTTTATTTCCTTTTGATGTGATATTTCAAAGAGGAAATGCAGCTGTGATGCGTTAATTTTGAATTCCTCTAGATTGTGATTCAGATACAATGACTGATTTTTTGCAATGATTGATATTAGTTTTCCGATAGGAAGTTCTGTTGCGTCTATCTTTTTAAACTCTTCAAGCGACATTGTTTTCACTCAATGAATGATGATAAGTCATAGTCATCTTTTTTGACTTCTTTAGTAGTTAATGCTAGAGTCTTGAGAGGCTTTTTGGAATATTTCTCCATTTGAGAGAAACCTCCTTCAAAACCACTTGCTCCAGCGGTTAGGAAGAATTTCACATTGTTGAATTTTCCTTCATTCTGTTTTAGGTATGAAATCACTGGATTTGCGGCTTTTCCTGCCCAAATTGGTCCTCCAACGTAAACCACATCATAGTCTGACGGGTCGAATTTCAGGCCTTCCAAGTCAACAATCTTTTCTTGGATAGCATGTTTTCCTCCACGTGCATATCCCATTTTTCCTTGATAGTTTACTTTGGGAGTGATTTCATCGATATCAGCGTTAATTTCATTGGCTATATTTTCTGCCAGTTTTTTTGTAATGTTTGTTCTTGAATAATAAGTTACTAAAGATTTCATAGAGTAATATTACATTGTTATAGTATATAAACTGTTGCATTGACAACTATTGACATTACAACAATTGTCATGTTTATTAAAAAAATAGAAAAAAGTGATGGAAAATGTTTATACCTTTAAGATATTTGTCCATTTGAACTTATGTTTGGCGTCCTGAACGCTTTCGTCATAGGTTTTTTCGACGGTACCATACTCTTTTTCAATGATTTTGACTTTCAAGGAAGGATCAAGGGAACCTTCTTTCATTTGGTTATACATTGAGATTTCTTTATCAATCTTAGCAAGTTCCTCTTCAAGCTTATCCTTTTTGTCTTGTGCTTGATTGAGTTTAGTGTCTGCAAAGGTTTCTTTCAAGTCAAAAAGCATGTCAATGGCATCACCGACTCCAATGCCGTTTTCCTTTAAGATATCAACTTTTTTAGCTTGCTCGTCAGTAAATTCAATTTCCATTCTCATAATAATACCCTCAATTTTTATCTAATTAATATATATTTAAAATATCATTTAAATAATTTACATAACGCTTATTAGTTTAAAAGGTTTAAATAATCATATGGAAAAATTAAAAATAGCCGAAAATATTTCAACATTGACTAATCCGCCAATCATATGCATACCGTTATTTTTAGTCATTTGTTTAACATTGTCATTTACAGGTGATGGATTTGACATTTCAAAATTCACAACATTGGAAATAGTTTCACTAATCTTCGCTTCAATCCTGCCTATGGCAATCATTCTTTTCTGGGCCAAGAAACTCAACACCGATAAGGACATTTCCAACAGGTCAGACAGGTACATGCCCCTGATTGTGGGAATCGTGTCATATTTCATCGGCTTTTTAATTTGTCTGATTTTCAACTTGGATAATTTCCTCACATGCCTGCTTTTATGCTATTCAGTCAACACAGGCGTTGTGCTTCTGATTACAACAAAATGGAAAATCAGCGTTCATACAACAGGTTTGTCAGGTCCGAACGGCGCATTGATCTTGCTTTTGGGACCATTTGGGGCATTGATTGGTATCCTATATCCAATAATAATCTGGTCAAGGGTGCTTCTTAAAAAGCACACATTGGCACAGGCTATTGCAGGTGGGGTTCAGGGATATTTCCTTACAGTTTTGGAAATGTATCTTTTCAGCTTCATTTTAAGTCTTCCATTGGGAGATATAGTCAGCCTATATGATTCAATCCTATATATTTTAGCAATCATTGCAACACCATCCATTTTAGGAATATTAAGCTATACAAACAGGTCAAGAGTAATGTTCATCCTTCTTGAAATAATCGCTTTGGTATTGTTTTTGGCTTTCACTCCCTTCAACGTGTTTATCGTATTTCTGGTGGTGAGCCTGACTGCAATATTGATAAGCTGTTATGCTGGTCCTGATTTTGTATGGTATGACGTATTGAATTAGAGATAATAAAAAAAGAAAAAAGAATAAGGATTGATGTCCTTATTTGATTATGATTGTTGACTTTTTGTTGACAATATAGTTATTATTCTTGGAAGTTATTGCAACCTTGTGTGATCCTCTTTTGAGATTTTTGGTGTTGATTGTTGCAATTCCCTTCTTATTTGTTTTAACTATGTATTTCTTGAACTTTTTGCCTGTGTACACCTTTACCTTAAGCTTTAGGCTTTTAACCTTGTAGTGTGTTGATTTGTGTTTCACTTTTATGGTGAACTTTTTGGATTTCTTGTATTTTGCTGTTACCTTAGGTGCTTTCACGATTGTTTCTGCCTTTTTAATTGTTATTGTCTTTTTGACAGGGTCGGATTTGATACCCTTGCTGTCTAGTGAAACCTTGATGGAGTATTTTCCAGCAGGAAGCTTAGATAATTCTATACATGCATCATAGTAATCAGGGTCGGTATATCCGTAAAAGGTTTTTGTCTTCTTGCCTACGGTGACCACAACCTTGATTCTTGCATTTTCTATATATCTGCCCTCTCCCGCGTGGAGCCTAACTTTCAGGCTTTTTCCAGAATCGTAAGATACGGAATATTTTTCAGGGCTGACAATCATTTGCACAGTGTTATCAACTTTTACATTCTTTAAAGTGTTGTTGGTATTTTTAAAGCTGCCCAATCTAATGTAAACTTCCTGGTTGTCATCAAACTTCGAATTGGAAATATCAACATCACATAATTCAACATATATACATGAAACATCTGTTGCAGTATTGGAAGTGAAGTTTGAGTCAAAAATGGATAATTTTGAGTCGAAATTCCCCTTTTCATCCAGTTGGCTAAATACTGATATTGCTCCTGCCTGTTTATTTACGACATTTGATGTGAAGCTTGAGTTTTTCACAGTCAGATTGTCTTTGGCGTATATCGCTCCACCGGAATCTGCACGATTGTTGTTGAATTTTGAATCCTCAATGATTCCATTAGCATAAAATGAAAAGATGGCTCCTCCACTGCTGTCCTTTGAAGCACGATTTCCGTTAAATTGACAACCTGAAATGCTCATTGAATCAGATAAACAGTGTATCGCTCCCCCAAGGTAAGTCGCAACATTATCTGTGAAGTTTGAGTTGATTACCTTGAAATTTTCAGAAGAGATATATATCGCTCCACCGAAATCGGCATTGTTGCTTTCGAATGTTGAATTGATGACAGTCAAGGTTCCCATATTTGTATGGAGGATTGCTCCACCGTCAATTGATTCATAGTTGTTTATAAATGAACAGTTAATTATTGTCAAATCAAATTTTTTATCGCCGTATTCATTCAATATGGCGCTTCCATAGGAATTCTGAATTGTCAAATCTTTTAATATCACATTGTTTGCCTTGATGACAAAAACTTTGCTTAACATTTTTGCATCTAAAACAGCACCATTGCTTGATCCTTGAATTGTAACGCCTTTGTCTATGCTTATTGGATTTCCATTTTTATTTCCATTATAATTTCCTTCAAGTTCAATCACATCATCGCTTTGGGCACTTTTAATTGCTTCATTTACATCATCAAATGAGTCCCCTGTCACTGCAATGGGTGATGAGGAGGTTAAATTGGCTGAGGTTTGGTTTTCCTCAGCACAAACCACTGACATCGTAAGGAATATGAGCAATAATGACAATATTCCTATAATTTTCTTGTTCATGACCTAACCTCACCTGATTTTGATTTTGGTTTTTGCACTCATCTTGTAGTTGCTGTTTCCTGAGGACACTACAATTTTATGTGTTCCCCTTGAGAGTTTCTTGGTGTTGATTTTGACATTACCGTTGCCGTTTGTCTTTTTTATGTATGTCTTTGCCTTCTTGCCTGTGTAGACCTTTACCTTTACCTTGGTATATGAGACAGGATTTTTGGTCTTCTTATGAGTGACTTTTATTTTATATATGTTGGATTTCTTGTACTTTGCAGTTGCCTTAGGTGCCTTAATTATGGTTTTTGCTTTTTTGACTGTAATTGTAACTGCAGTTCCGCTGACTGTACCCCAGTCATCACTTATGAAGGACACCTTGTAGGTTCCGACTGGCAAACGGGTGTTCATCTTGAGGTTTAGCACTCCGTTCTTATTGGTCTGCTTGTAGAACTGCTTTGTCTTTTTGCCACTGCATTTGGTATATATTCCAAAGAAACGTACTGGTTGTGTATTGTACTTGTTTTTCAAGGTCAATGTGAATATTCCTTCGCTGTCATAAGTGTATGTCAAGTCCTTTGCACTTACAACAATTGGCACGACCTTTTTCATTGAATTGTCCAAGACAACATTTTTTGTATAGGTTGTTTTTGACTTGCCGCTTGTGATTGTCAGCTTTGAGTCATATTCACAGTTGACAACGCCCAATGAGTTTGACTGGAATGTGCAGTCTTTTAATGATAGGGCACATGAGTATATCATTACAGCACTGATCTTGCTTGCGTTGTTGGCTATGAAATTGGACTTTTCAACCACAGCATTATCGTTGAAACAGAAATACAATGTTCCTGCCTCAGCGTTGTTGTTAGTAAAATCACATTCGGATATTAATGAATCGATTGAAACGGCCTCAATGGCGGCACCTTGATCAGCTGCAGTGTTATTCTTGAAGTTAGATTTTTTGACTGTCAGCTTTCCATATTCTTTATCTCCATAGAAATAGATTGCTCCGCCGTAACTCTTTGCAAAGTTTTGAGTGAACTGGCAATTGTTGATATTCACATTTCCGAATTTTGATGATGCCTTATTGCCTGACAAATCAACGTTTATTGCTCCTCCGTTATCGGCGGAATTGCCTGTGAATGTGGAGTCCTCAATATTGACGTTACCATATTTGGACTTTGATCCGGTTTTATATAAAGGAAGGTTTATGTTGATTGCACCCCCTATATTTCCAGCACCGTTATTGGTGAATGTGGTTTTCTTGACTGTCAGGTTTCCCTGTGAGTAAATTGCACCGCCGTCAACTGCGTAATTGTCTATAAATGTACAGTTTATGAATATCAGGTTTCCCTGTGAGTAGACAGCTCCGCCCTTGTTTGCAATGCAGTTTTTAAAAATCAGATTCTTGAATGTGACATCACCATTGCTGACGGTGATTGCCCTTGTCTTGTTTTTACCATCCAATGTTGCTCCCTTGTCGGGTCCTTGAATGGTGACTGATTTGGAAATGCTGATTGGCTTGTCTCCGGTATAATAGCCGTCAAGCTCGATTACGCCACTTTCACCGGCAGCATTCACTTCGCTTTGTATGTCATCAAAAGTGCCGTTTATGGCATCATCTTCCGCTGATACAAAGCCGATGCTGAATATGAAAGCGACCAGCATTAGAATAATAATGAATTTCTTATCCATGATAAACCTCCATAATTATTTGCATATATTTTTGTTGATGATATTATATAAAATAGGGTACCTTTGATTTATCTGCTATATTTAAACATGAAAATTAGTATTTTAAGTTTTTTTTGGCAAATATTCAGTGAAGTCAAGCTCATCTTGTATGAAGTTATATTTTACATGTATGTTATTGTGCCTGTTGTGAGTTCAGTTCCATGAACTCCTCATAATCATCTGCATCAATTACATCCAGGAAAAACTTCCTTTTTATGGGGCCAAGATTATCCAAAAAGTCCTGGTAATATTCACTATCTTTTATTTGCATATAGTCTTCTTTAATTAACATAAACATCTTGCTTTTGCATTTTAATGGAAGGTCTCTTAAAGCAAAACGAGGACCGTTTATTTTATAGGCAAGCAGGTCGAACTTATATGCATCATACCATTCATTTTCAATGAAAATCCTCATTAATACTTGTCCCGCAGCAACGGTGTCGAGGAATTTCTCATCCACAACATGGGTAATGGACTCATCATGCTTTCTTCTGTAGTACAGATGCCTCTTGATGATGGAAATCCTTCGGGCCTTAAGGTACACGTAATAAAAGAAGGGCATGTCCTCAAAAAATATTCCTTCGGGAAACTTTGCATCGATTTCCTCTAGAAATTCTCTTGAGTATATTTTTTGGCAAACTCCTACGGATAAATCAAAGATTGAACCTGGAGTCTCCTCAGGTGAGAACGCCCTGCCTTCAAATGACTCGTCGAATGTCTTCAGGTCAAACCAGTCATTCTCATAGATTTCGCCATTGTTGTAGTTGATCATCTGGAAAAATGTCATGTCAGCATCATATTTTGTAATCTCATTATAGGATATCTCCAATGCCCTTTCATGATACCAGTCATCGCAGTCCAGATACATCACATATTGGCCCTGAGCTATTTTCAATGCATTGTTTCGAGCAGCTCCGGGGCCATGATTGGTTTGGTTGATTATTTTGATTCTGTTGTCATCAAAAGATTCAATAATATTTAACGTATTGTCTGTCGAACCATCATTAACCACTATTAATTCGAAATCATGAAAGGTTTGATTTAAAACTGATTCGATGGCTTTTTGAATATATTTTTCTCCGTTGTAAACTGGTAATATCACTGAAATCTTCATCAATTAATTATAGTTTGTTTATGAAAATAAGTTTTTCTAATAAATTAGATATTATAATTCATCTTAAACATTTATTATAAAATCAACGTGATTTATCAAATATATGGTTATTTAAGATAAGTTCTCTGCCTTTTTTGCCTAATTTTCCCTTTAGGAAGGATTTCTCAGATAATATTCTATCTTATCCTTCAAATCGTCAATGCCATCATAAGTCTCATATTCCTCCTTGTCCACCAATTCAGGATGAGAGATATTCCACATCAAATTGACATGTTTTGGATGATATATTATGTGTTCCGTATAATCAGTAAAATTAGACATGATGGAAATAGAAAAAAATAGCTAATTTAAATTTTAAAAAAATAATAGGTAGGTACTCAACTAAAAGGTTTGAGTACCTTTTTCAGGGGTTAATGATACACTTTGTGTATCGAGCAAGTTTCCTGAATTGTCATATAAGTTAATTTCAGCAAAATCAGGGAAATATTTGTAGGCATCTGCACTTGCAACTTCAATATAACCGTTTGAATCAACTGTTTTAGGAACCATATTTCCATTATTTAAAGTGGATCCGTCACGAGAGTAGTATATTTGAATTTTTACCTTTTCACCGGAATGCTCAGGACCTACATATATGGAAGCATAGGTCTTGTCTGCCAATCCCCCTCCAGTCGAGAAGCTTCCTCCCAAAATAGACATTGAAGTTGTAGCAGGGGTTTGAGTGGTTTGGGCAGGTTGTGAATTATCAACACTTGCGGTTTTGTTATCATTTTCAATTACAGGTGCAGAGGTATCCTGTGAACCATTATTGTTTCCAAAACCATAGATATATACAAACACACCAGCAAGTACTATTGCCACTATAATTAAAGCCACAATTATGTATTTGGTTGTATTGTCACTTGATTTATTCTTGTTCATTGAATTAATCATTGATTCATGACTTATTGTTTTTTCCTTTAAGGGAGTTCCGCATTTCTTGCAAAATTTCGCTCCTTCATTATTTTCACTATCACAATTTGGACATCGCATTAAATTACACCTTCCAAAATACTAGTTAATAATATTTTGTATACAATATTAAATAAGATTATTGGATAAAAACAAAATTGATTTTAAAACCATATTATTTAACTTTAAATGAAAACTTATTTTTAATGTTATAATTTTTATTTTCAAGATAAATTGTGCATTTATATGAATTTTTAGTCAAGTTTTTAGCACTTATTTTAAAAATACCCTTGGAATTGGTCTTAACATTAAGAGTTTTTCCATGTGAAATTTTAACCTTGAATTTTGTTTTTGATATTGCCTTTCCGCTTGCCTTATTCTTTACTGTGACTTTTAATTTTGAATGCCTTTTAACAACTTTAGGAGCGATAATTTTAGCTTTAGCTTTCTTGATTTTAATTGAAGATTTTGTTTTTGACAATTTGATGTTCTTGTTTTGTGATGTTACTTCAACTATGTGTTTTCCTATGGACAATTTTGATGTATCAAACTTAACCAATCCGTTGGAATCGCTTTTAACATTATATACATTATAATGTTTGCCTGTATAAACTTTTAAGTTTAGTTTGGCATTGCGAATTGCCTTGCCGGTTTTGGCATTTTTAACGTAGAATTTAAAGGACTTATCTGACTTATATCTGGTTGTGCATTTTTTAATGGCCAGTTTTGCAGGAGCCTTAACGACATTTATTGTAGGATTTGCATTGCAGATTCCTGATTCCATGCTTATTGTCAAAGAGTATTTGCCAACATCCAAATCCAAAGGAAGATTGTAGTACAAATATCCATTAGAAGCAGTATATATCCAACCGGTTTTGTAGTTTTTACTTCCCTTGAATGTTAATTTGATCTTTTGTGGAATGGACAGTTTCCAAGGGGAGGTTATCCTTATTTTCAATTGCACATCACTGAAGATTGAACTGGTTTGGGTTATTTGAGCGTAAAACACTCCATATACATCATTTCCCTTATGTGCGTGATTGCCGATATATTGACAGTTATTGCTGGATATTCCTTCCATTTTAGTGTACACAGCCCCTCCTTTTACGGATGCCCTATTGTTTTTGAATATTGTATCGTCAATGTAATTATTATCTGTTCTTAGGAATAACGCTCCACCATACAGGGCCGAATTCCTGTTGAACTCGGAATCGGATATTGTGAGTGTTGCAAATTTAGCGTATATTGCACCGCCCTTATCACAGTAGTTGTTCTCAAAAATACAATTATAAATCTTAGTCAAGCCGTATTTTGAATAAACGGCTCCACCATGCTCTGAAGCTCTGTTATTTGTAAAGTTGCAATTGATTATGGTGACATTGGACCTGTAGTCATATTCGAATACCTTAATCTGAATTGCTCCACCTTTAACTGCATGGTTTGATTCAAAACTACACCTGTCAACGACTGCAGAGTGGCATGCATCAAGAACTATTGTTCCTCCGCTTGTAGACACATAATTATTCCTGAAAATCGAATTTCTGATCTCACCTTGTCCCAATTCATCCAGATAAATCACACCGCTGCTGTTTGAAGTGTTGTTTTCAAACAGACAGTTGTTTACAATCAGTGTGCTTACTCTATAATCGATATCATCATAGCTGACCACTAAAATGGTTGTCAGATATCCATGATTGTCAATAAAACGTGTATCCTGTAAGTTCACATAGGCACCAGTTGATGAGGCTATTGAACTTCCCATTCCCTGCTTGAACTGTTTCCATTCCAAATCACTGGCGCGGATGGCAGTATTGTTTGTAAATGTGGACTTGTAAACATTTAATGTCGTATTTTTATAGACTGCAATAGCTCCGCCATTGGAATTATACACATTATTGTTAAGAAATGTGCAATTTAAAAGAGTCAATGTTGAATTTGCATTAAGAATGATTGCACCGCCGTCAGATTCGCTGAATCCATTTTTAAAAATTAGATTTTTCAATGTGACAGTGCAATTGTAATCAATGAATAATCCTCTTGCCTTATTGTTTCCATCTATAGATGCATTATTGTAACCTGTAATTGTAATGTTTTTTGAGATTACCACTCCATCTGAAAGATTAAAATCCTTGTCATCATCAAATCGGTAGCTTTCTGTCAAGTCAATTGAGTCAGAATAAGGATTTTCATTTATTTTCGCTGATAAATCTGTGTATGTTTTGGCAGTTGAATTTTGCAAGTCTGAATTGGCACTGGCAGCGTTTTCAGCATAAATAACATTTAGTGATGATAGCATTAAAATTAAAAATACGGTTAATATTAATGTCTTTTTAATTATTCCCATCAAAAAATTCCTCACAAGTGTTTATTTTTAACCACATAGATATATTAATTTATAAATTTGATATTTGAGATATCTTACTTAATTTTATCAAACAAGAAAGATTAAATGCATGAAAATAGTAATACATATGATTTAATCATAGCTCCGTAAATTTTAAACGGCACTTCCCAATAAGAAAAAATCATTTGAAGATATTTTTAATTTTTCTAAAAAAAGAAGTCAATTTCCAGCTTCTTGAATTCATAATCTCATCATTCACTTTCTTTTGTTTTGATAATTTTTTCTTGAGTTTCTTATTCTTTTCTTTTAATTTTTTTATTCTTTTTGGATAGCTTTTTTTTCTTTGCAGCTAAATTTAAATTTTTATTTTTTAATTTATTAATTTTGTTAACCTTGGCATCATTCTGTCTAGACAATTCAGTATTTTTATTGACCAATGTATTTTTTTGATTATTCAAATCGCTTATTGTTTTTTGACATCTATTTTTCACCACATACTCATAGTAATCCAAATCATCAATATCCCATAAGGTTTGTTCACTACATTGTAGATAATTAGGAAATATCTCCTGATACTCTTTAAGAATTTCTCTAGAAAAAAACTTCGGATAATTTTTTAATTCTGCGTAAACAACTTCACCCTCTTTTAAAGTGAAACCTAGCTTTTGACATATGTAATAAATCGAATGATACGTTAATTTTAAAGCTAAAAATGAAAGAACATTATAAAACTTATCAGATGAACTGTCCCTTAAATCAAGAACCTGTTTGGCTGCAATTAATATATTCAGGTAATTTCTTGCAGAAACCTCTTTTGAAACAGAATCATTTCTTTGACGATAATAACAGCAAATATCTTCTGTAATGTAAATTTTATTGGCATTTATCATTATTCTTGCGGATGCAATGTTGTCCTGATAAGAAAGAGGTGGAAATACGAGATATGGGAATAATCTTTTAGCATAAACTTTAATATATACGTAAGTGGCAAAAATTAGTTCCGGTGACTCATTTATATCTGTAAGAATCTTATGCTTCTTCAGGGACTCTTTGGCGATGTCATAACGATTAAGTAAACCGTTATCATCAAACTCTTCCCATTTATACATTATTAAATCTACATCAGAATCATTTTTGAATATTTCCAAAGCCTTTTCATATGCATCTAAAGAAATATAATCATCACAATCCATATATGTTACATAATCACTGGTCACATATTTCAAACCTAAATTACGTGCGGGTCCAGATCCCTGATTAGGTTCTTGTTTGATTAATTTAAAAGATTCATATTTTTCAACATACTGATTGATTATTTCCACACTGTTATCAGTACTTGAATCATCAACTACAATGACTTCAATATTTTCAATTCCCAGAGTCTGGTTAATTATCGAGTCAAAACATTCCTGAATGTACTTTTCACCATTGAAAACCGGAATAATAACACTAATCAAATAATCCCATAGTACCATCCTATAAGTAATTTCTTAATTTTTTAGATATCTTACTCCTTTTAGATTTTTTGGATTTCTTTTTTAAAGTTTTATTCTTTTTTTTCAAACGTTTGTTTTCCTTTTTCACTTTTTTTAATTTTTTCTCAAGGTCATTAATTTTTTCAATTGGCCTGTAAGGTTTGAATATTATTTTTATTTTGTTTTTTGATTCTTTAATTTTAATCTGGTAATTGTCATCATTCTTTTTAAACGATTTGATTAAGATGATTTTATTATACTTGTCCTTAAAGTTGAACTCCCATTTCTTTATAGGGGATTTGAGAAAATCGTTATAGTCAATTTCAAAGAAAAACATCTCAGATTCATATTCGATTGGATACTCAAAACTAGTGAAGTTCATATAATCATCTATACAAATTCTTTCAAAGTCAAAATTAGAATGGCCGATGAATTGAAACTTACCGTCATTTAGCTCAATGGACTCGATGACGAAATCATAATTTGTTCTTTCCTTTTTAACCAGCTTTAAAAAACCGTATTTGTTACGGGAAATGTCAATGACATATTCATCAAATACAATAGTTTTATGAACATCCGTCTCGATAAAACATTCCTTTTTAAAATCTGAAACATAAAGAGCTTTAATCTGATTTTCACCGTACTTTATTTCGTCTAATGGGATAAACAACTTATCTTTATTGATAAAATTGCTGGCAATAACTACTTCACTATAGTTAGGGCTGTTTATTGAAAATCTGATTTCCCTTTTTTGTATAGTTTCCTTAAAAGGAAGTTTAAGATTGAATTGAACAACTAAATCATTATCCTCTACAGTGATGCTTTTTATATATGCCTTTAAGTTTTCAGTTTCAGCATCCCTGTCAAAATCGAACATGCTATAATATTCATCGCTGATTTTTACAGGTGCATTAGGATTGCTTTTCAAATCGTTGAAAAACAATTCGGAAAGTTCATCCCATTTTTTATCCTGAACCATCTTGTAAAAAACTTGATAATATGTATTTAATTCGTTGAAATATTCATCAGGAATGAGGTTTATTAGTTTGTGAGCCCCTTCAAAAATATAAATGTGGTCCTCTTTAGGATAAGTTTTGATTTTACTCATATAAAACGGAATATCCAATGTCAGCCATTTCATGTACTTTCTGGATAAAATCTCATAATCGTCTATATTCTCATTTACGATATCGTTAACCATCTTAGCCATTTTATATAACTCATCACCACGGTTTGTGTCATGGGACTGTGAAAGGGAAGTGTTTGGAGCACGCATTCTCCAACAGTAAAATCCATCTTTTAAAACAGACACTTTTTTAGCCTTTGCATATGACTCAGTGGAGAAGATGTTATCCTCAAAAATAACCCTTCCATCAAAAAATCTTAAGTTATTATCGTCAAGGAATTCCTTTTTATACAGTTTATTCCACACTGGCATATCCCAAATCAAATTTGGGTATTCGAATAAATTTGTGTTATACAAATCATTTTCAAGGCTATTGAAGACATAATCAGAAATAATATGTTGCCATGACTTTTTGTCATTGTATCTGAAAAAGTTGGCTGTTACTATATCACTATCATATTTTACGGCACAGTTGTACAATTTTTCTAATGCATCATGCAACAGATAGTCATCTGAATCTATAAAAAAGATATATTCTCCCTTCGCATATTTTAAACCATAATTCCGGGTTACTGACAATCCTTCATTCTCCTTATGGAATGCATGGAAATTATCATAATCAAGAGCATATTTCTCTACCATATGTCGAGAGTTATCATTAGATCCGTCATCTATCATTAAAACTTCAATATCTGTTAATGATTGATTCGCTAAGCTATCTAAAGCGTCTACTAGATAATCTTCTACATCATAAACCGGAACAATAACTGAAATTTTTGGAACTGCCATACTTATACCATCAAAATATTTTTAAAATTTTTTTATAAACCAATAAGCAAGTTTGGAATATGTATTCTTGATTAAATTTGAAACAGGGTTGCCTTTTTCATTTTTTATAACCTGATTGAAAACTGTTTCTGAAGAGCTTCCATTTTCATATTGGTTAAACTTTTCTCTAAATAAACTTCTATCCTTTCTGTATTTCTCCTCAGTTTCATCAATATGGACAATAGCATCTTCAACTTCTTTTGAAGTGAATAATATCGGACCAGGGTTAAATTCCTCAAGATCAAAATATGTTCCCCGGATATCTTTAACATAGTCTTCCATATCATATGCAAATAATAAAATTGGCCTATCTAAAATTGAATAATCAAACATTGCAGAGGAATAATCGGTTATTAAAATATCTGAAACCAAATACAGCTCTTCAATGGTATTATAATCAGAAAAATCATATATAAATGTATCATCAACAAGATTTTCTATATTTTCCTTTGCGTAATGATGCAATCTAAAGATAAAGATATATTCATCGGATAATGAATCTCTTAATGATTTTAAATCTAACATTAATTCGAACTGATTTTTATAACGCCATGTTGGAGCATATAATATTACCTTTTTATCCAATGGTAAGCCAAATTTGATTTTTAAATTATCTATATCCCTTTGATTATTTTTGGAATATAAAATATCAGTCCTTGGATAACCGCACTTCAATACTTCTCCGTCATATTTAAAGCATTTTTCACGAAGGTTATAAACATAATCGCTTTGGACAATAAGATAATCCCAACGTTGACACTCATAAATAAAGTCATCAATGTCTTTTTGGGACTTAAAGTCGTTTTCTACATCCAAACCTAAAGTTTTTAGGGGTGTCCCATGCATTGTTTGGATATAAACCTGATCGTCTCTTTTAATGAAATCATTTTCAAAACCAACATTATCACATACAAATTTAGAGGTTGCTAAGTAGTAATAATACTTTAAAGAATGTTTTTTAACTGGAATTGCATTCCCAGTATAATACTCCTGTTCATTATTAAAAGACCAAATGCATTCATAATCAGGGTAGTTTTCATTAATATATTCATATAAATATCTTGGATTGCAACTGAACTGCTTACCCCACATCGATTCGAACATTATGCGTTTTGGATTGATTGGCAATTTTGTAAATTTAACATATTTAGTGTTAATTATATCCTTTCTATTGCTGTGGGAATCCGCTTCTTTAATCCATTTAGATTTAAATCTTATTCTTAAATTACCCTTTCCGCTACGATAAAGATTATACTCGGTTGATTTAGTTGAGTAAACATGTTTAAATGACTCTTTTATGTATATTGGAGTTATGAAACTATGTCCCTCACATTCATATTTAATATAAATATCAAAATTTGTATTATATAATTTATCTACAAACTTATCTAAAAAGCTAAATTTGAACTTAACGTTATTATTGTTATCCAATTCGCCTTTTGAGATGAAAATTTCCTCATAACTTTTATCATTTTTACAGAAAAGGCTGGCATTTAATATATTACATTTATTCAGGGAAAACAAATTAACTTCAATCAAAACTTTTTCATTATTTCCTTTACATTTAGAAACCAAGGATATATTTTCGGTTGTGGATATGTCAAAATAATAGTCTCTTAAGTGATTAATGATAACTTGACCATAGGGAGATGATAAATATTCCAGTTTTTTTCTTCTGTTAACTATAGGTTCTCCGTTTTCATCTCTAATCTGACCCTTTTTATCTAGAATTTCCTCAATATTTATTGAATAACATCCATTTTGATTATTATAAACTAAAGGTATTTCCTCATTAAATAGATTATCATTGCCTAAGAATAATGGACCAATGTTTTCCTGGCATGGAATGCATAGTTGATTATTATCAATGAAACTATCCTCAAAAACATGATTTATTGACTTATAATTGATTATTAACTCATCATTAAAATCATAATCAAAAAAGAAATAATTATTTTTGTGTAATTTTGCTTTAGACTTATTTTTTCTCAAAGTCCATTTAAGTTTAGCAAAATAATTATAAACAATGTCCTCCTGTTTAAAACAAACTAATAATTTATTTTCACCCAGAAAATCATCATTGCCTGCAATTGCAGTCAAAGGAATATTAACTTCATATCCTGCAGCCTCATAAGAAATATTATTACCATATTTGAGGTTGTATGTAGATAAATCAGTTACCTTTCGATCCTTAAATTTTAAGGGCATTTTTTTATGGGATTCACTATTTACCAAATAAAAAGAGTACTTCCTATCGTTAAAATCATTATCTTCTAGACCCGGAATGACAGTGAACCCTTTAATAATGATTTGTTTTTTTCTTATTGAAATATTATCAATATACTTGACATATGAAGTCATATCCCCTAGGAATTTATCTATACACAGAGTAGATTCACCAAACACTTCCTTATCAACATTAACCATAACATGACCATTATTTGAATAAGCTTTTGTGTGACGTGTATCATAAACTTGGAAATTAATAACTGATACTAATTTGTCTAAATTATTTTCTAGTAAATATTTATATTTAAGGCGATCCACTTCATTTAATTGGCCTATATCTTTTAAATTTATATTTTCTTTAATATAATCACTGATTAAAGTGATAATCTCTTTAGATGTTTCAATGGAGGTGTCATTTAATTTATTTATAAAAATCATTAAATCTTTAGAAAGCCATTTATAAATTTTCATTTTTAATAAATTTTCATTTTTAACGTTTTCCTTAAAGAAATCGTCAACCATTTTCATTACTTGAATTCTGTGCTCTAAATTAACTGTCTCTTTTGTCTTTTGAGTAATGGATTTTGAACTTTCCCTCACTCTCCATAGATAACAATTCTCATAAATAATTGAAACGTTGTTAGCGTGATAATGTAATGGAAAAGTCACTGGAATATCTTCATATAGGATATCTTCAGGAAATCTGAATCCATATTTTTTCCAAAAGGAATGCTTAATTAGCTTATTCCATGCTGTTGTATCGTAAAGTAATTCTGGACTTTCATTGATGTGTGTAACTTCTTTTATTCCGGACATGGCTATTTTATGAATATCAGAATCCCAATAATGCTTTGAATTAAAACGCCAAACACCACCAATTACCATATCAGAATCATTCTTGATTGCAAGGTCATACATTCTTTCATAGGCGTAAGGTCTAACCATATCATCTGAATCCAAGAAAATAATGTAATCTCCTTCAGCAAATTCGCATCCGTAATTTCTTGCATGTCCTAAACCTTGATTTTCTTCATAGATATAATCAATGTTATCAAATGAATCGGCATATTCTTTAGCTATTTTGCCACTTTTATCTGTGGATCCGTCATCTACTAATATAATCTGGAGATTTCTCTCATAACCATCATTTAATTCTTTATTTATTAATGTTTGTGCTAAAACAGATTCAATACATTCCTCTAAAAATTCTTGAACATTATAAACAGGAATAATTACACTAACTCTAGTTTTCATTATAGATTCACACATTAAAATTTATTTGCCAAAATGTATTATATTAATTTATGTGAGTAATAGTATTTAAATTTAAAAAAAAAGGATTTAAATTTTTCTATTAAAGCAATGATTTATATTCTAACATTTTTTTTCTATTAATGAACGTTAAATTATTTTAAAATCAAATAAATTGCCAATTAGGTATTTAACTTAAAAAATCATGATTAAAATATGAAAAAATGTTAAAAATATTATACCTTGATAAAATTAAACATGATATTTGAAAAATAATTGGTAAAATTTCAGGTTATGCATACAATTACTTAATAACCTCAAATCCTATTTTTGAAACTATTTTATTAAAAGAATCTTTAATTGAATTACTTTTATTATTATTGAAGACCTTATTGAATATTAGCTCAGAGGATTTTTCACACTCATATTGGAGGAATTTCTCTTTGAATTTATACCTATCTTCCTTATATTCCTCTTCAATATCCTCAAGATTAATAATGGCATTTTCAACCTCTTTTGAAGTATATAATATAGGTCCAGGATGATATTCCTCCAAATCGAAATATGTTCCCCTGATACTGTTAACATACTCTTCCATATCATAGGCGAAAAGTAGTATTGGCCTATCTAAAATAGCATAGTCAAACATCGCAGAGGAATAGTCAGTAATTAATATATCTGAAACCAGATACAACTCTTCAATTGATCCATATTTGGATAAATCAAAAATAAAATCATCTTTTTCCAATTGGTTCAATTTATTGCTTGCTAAATGATGCATTCTTAAAATCAAAACATATTCGTCAGATAAGGATTTTTTAAAGGATTTTAAATCCAACATTAAATCAAAATCATTTTTCATACGCCATGTCGGAGCATAGAGAATCACTTTTTTATCCAATGGAATTCCTAATTTTTCCTTTAATTTATTTATTTCATCAGGATTATCATTTGAATATAGTATATCGTTTCTAGGATATCCGAATTTCAAAATTTCCTCATCATAATCAAAGCATCTTTTTGAAAGTCCTGCAACATAATCACTTTGAACTAAAAGATAATCCCAACGTTTGCAACGATCAATATACTGTTTTTCATTTTCTTTTGATTTAAAATCATGCTTTACATCTAAACCTAAAGTTTTTAGAGGAGTTCCATGCATTGTTTGGATATAAACCTGTTCATCTCTTTTTATGAACTCATTATCAAAATTGACATTGTCACAAAAGAATTTAGAAGTTGCTAAATAGTAATAATACTTCAAAGAATTCTTTCTAACACGCTTAGCGTTTCCTGTTATTCTCTTTTGCTCATCAATAAATGACCAAATGCATTCATAATCAGGGTAGTTTTCATTAATGTACTCATATAAATATCTTGGATTGCAACTGAACTGCCTGCCCCACATCGATTCGAACATTATGCGTTTTGGATTGACCGGCAATTTTCTAAACAGTTCATATTTGGTTCTGGAAAGTTCTTTTCTTTTCATTTTAGTATTTTCACTTTCCGGCCATTTGGAAGTTGACCTTATTCTTAATGTACTTTTTCCGCTACGATAAAGCTTATAATCATGCAATTCTGCGGAATATTCATGGCTAAACTGATTCAGTAAGTATAATGGTGTTGTAAAAACAATTCCATCAACATCATATTTTACATACACATCATGAACGCCATTATAAAGGTTTTTAAGAATATTTTCATTTGAAAAATTAAAATTGAAGTTTATTTTTCCATTATTAATGTTAGCAGAAGCGATAGGTGCATCTTCAAAGTTAACATTATCCTTCAAGTATAAAACTGCTGAATTCAAATTATCAAGATTATTGATTGAATATAAATCGACATCCATATCAACTGTTTGATTATTGCTGGATATCTTTGAAATCAATGAAAGATTATCCTCTCTTTGAATGTCAAAATGATAGTCTCTCAGTGCATTTATAATAATTTGACCCTCATTTGAATGTAAATACAATTGCTTTTTATCCTTATATACAATAGGTTCGCCATTTTCATATCTAATTTGACCAGGAACGTTAGCTATTTTATCTAAATCAATGAAATAAAATTGCTTTTCACTATTATAATCAAGAGGAACATTATATTCATCATTTAACAGATTCTCATCGTAGCATAAATACAAATCTCCATTATGTTCTGGGCTATTAATGCAAAGTTTGTCCTCTTTAATCATGACCTCATCATAGCAGTATTTAATAGGATTAATATTAAGAATCAATTCCTTATATTCATCATAGGCAATGTAAATATAGGTATTTTCATATATCCTTGCTTTTAAGTTACTTGCTGTGAAAGATCTTTTTTTAGGTTTTGATAAGAAATAATTATAAACAACATCATCCTGTTTGAAATTAACTTCTATTCTGTTTTCACCATTAAACTCAGGATCATCAATAAGTTTGGAATATGGAACATGAACTTGAAAACTAGCTGCATCATAGGATAAATTATTTCCATATTGTATATTAAATTCAGATGGCAAATTCTTAGATTTGACATTATCAAACTCGAGAGGAAGTTTCTTATGAGAATCACTGTTGACTAAATTAAATGAATATTCCCTATCCTTAAAATCCTTAATTTCAATCCCAGGAATGATTGTGAATGCCTTTACAATCAACTCATTTTTCTTCAATGCAATATTTTGAATGTTTTTAATTTTAAAATCCTCTTTTAGGAATTGGTCGACAATAAATGGAGAAGTTCCAAAAATATTCTCATCTACATCGATCACCATATGCGACCCATTTGGGTAAACTTTTGTGAACTTTAAGTCTTTTTTCTCAAAATTAATTAAATTGACAAGCTTATCAAATTCGTCATTCAACAGATACTCATATTTTAACTTATCAATCTCATTCAAGTAGTTTAACTCATTTAAATCAATATTTTCCTTAATGTAATCAATTAAAAGATCCCTGTAGGGTATTGACTCCTCTTCTGTCTGTTTAATAAGAGTTTCAACATACATTTTCAGGTCTATTTTCAGCCACTTAATAGTTTTAGTTAAATGTAAATCTTTTTCATTAACATTTTTATTATAAAAATCATCAACCATCCTCAATACGGCAAGCCTATCCTTTAGGTTTTTAGTATCATCAGTCGTTTGGGTGATTGATTTGGACATACCTTCACGAATCCTCCACAGGTAACAGGTTTCATAGATTATGGACACCTTGTCAGCCAAGTAATGCATAGGCATGGAAACAGGTATGTCTTCATATAATATTCCTTCAGGGAATTTAAAATCATGTTTTTTCCAAAAAGTTTTTTTAATTAATTTATTCCATGCTGTCGTATCATAAAACAGCTCGGGGGTTTCTGTAATGTGTGTAACTTCTTTTGTTGTTGAAAAGGCTATTAAATGGATTTTATTACGTCTTGTTTTTTTAGAATTGAATCGTGTCACATTTCCAATTGTAAAATCAACATCATTTTTCACTGCGGAATCATACATCCTTTCATATGCCTTTGGAGGAACAATGTCATCGGAGTCCAAAAAGATAATGTAATCCCCTTCTGCAAATTCGCAGCCATAGTTTCGGGCATGCCCCAACCCTTGATTTTCCTCATAAATATAATCAATGTTATCAAAAGAATCAGCATATTCCTTAGCTATTTTGCCGCTGTCATCTGTGGATCCGTCATCAATTAAGATAATCTGGAGATTCCTCTCATATCCGTCGGTCAATTCTTTGTTTATTAAGGTTTGTGCCAAAACGGAATCAACACATTCTTTTAGAAATTCCTGAACATTATATACTGGAATAATAACGCTAACTCTGGTCTTCATTCAAATTCTCTTTAAATTTTAATTATTAAATGTTTAAGTTAATTATTTATATGTGAATAATAGTATTTAAATAATCGTATATGAAATAAAAAACCTATAAATCATGAAATTAAATTAAATAACTTATTTAAATAAAAATAAAGCCCTTAAGATGTTAAAATAAGAGTATCTGATTTTTTTTTACATAATTAATTTTTACATGATTTTAGAATAATGTGTAGTTTTCTATTTTCAGTGATTTTTCACATTATAAAAATTACTTAATGAATCTTTAATTTAATTAAATTCATTCATATATTTGATAGACAGTTAAATGTTCTTTTTGAAGAGTCTTTTTTCATTATTGATTGTTAAATAAAAGAAATAAGTCTTTTGAGGGTCTAAAAATATTCTATTATTTAATCTCATTAAGTTTAATTTAAAAAATGACAATTATATAAAACATTTTTCTTTTTAACAATATTTTAATCAAATTCATTAAAAAATAAAAAAATATTACATATTGTCCAAATATCATATAAATTTTACATAATATTCTTATTCTATACATAACACCTTATAAACTAAATTCAATAATCCGTTCAGGGCTTTGGTTACAACATCCCTTGATAGGATAAACACGATAACGAATGCCATAACAAATACAAAAACCACTAACATCTTATGATGGCCCTTCAAATAAGGTTTTGCAAGTGCCTTGCATATCTTAATGGCATAGGGATGGAACAAATAAACAGTCAATGAGTTTATTCCGAACTGGGTGAGAACTATCTTTTCATTTGTCATGAATCTAGTCAATACCAACACGTTAAGTGTTGAGACAAGAATCAGCAGTCCCCTTACCAATATATCCATTACAAAAGCATTACTGTATGCATGTTTCATTATAATAACATCAAATGGAACTGTCAATGCGATAATGGCTGAAACCAATAAAGATAAGAGTGCAATGATAATTGCAAACCTATTGTTTTCTATTAAAGGAAACTTTTCAGTCAATTTCTGTTTGTAATCGTTATAATAAAATCCAAGCAGGAATATCGGCATGTAGATGAATGTACGTGAAATGCCTAAAATGTTACAGTCAATAAAACCAATAACCAAGGATCCGAAAATCGCTATCAATAAGGGATACTTGAACCTGTCCATTATCGGAAGCGCCAGCTTCATGAAAAACAGAGACATCAAAAACCATAGCATGTATCCCGGATGGATAAACAGAATAGATGTGGGGCTTTCACCCAAATAATAAACCTTGAATATTTCCCAGATAATGCAAAACAGGATATATGGAATGAACAATCTTTTAAAGGCTTTAATAGGTTCGTCAGGACCAATTTTTGAAAAGTAGCCTGCCACAAAGAAAAACACTGGCAAATGGAACAGAAAAACAATTCCTCTGATAAATGCCATGCTGTCAACTTTTCTAAATAAAGTCAAGTGCCCCAACACTATCAGAAAAATTGCCAATCCCTTTAAGTTATCAAACTTATTTATTCTTGTTTTAACAGTTACTTCAGCCATAATTTCCCAATTAATAGAATTATTCTATTAAATACATTTTAATGAGATATTATTTAAGTATTGTTATTAACATGCCATATATCTAAAAAAAGAATATAAATTATATAGGTAATGATTAATTAAATAAATAAAAAAAAGTTAAAAGATTAAATGAAAGTATTTAATCATAAAATTTTCCTAGGAATTCTTTCATTCTTGGGTTGTCTGATGAGAATACTTCATCAGGAGAACCTTCCTCAACAATAACGCCGCCATCCATAAAGATAATTGTATCAGCTACATTACGAGCGAAGGCCATTTCGTGAGTTACAATAACCATTGTCATGTGTTCAGCGGCCAATTCCTTAATTACAGTGAGAATTTCTCCGGTAAGCTCCGGATCCAATGCTGAAGTAGGTTCATCGAAGAACAATATGTCGGGATTCATCGCAAGTGCCCTTGCAATGGACACACGTTGTTGCTGACCCCCAGACAGTTCACAAGGGTAAGCGTCTTCCTTATCTTCCAGACCCATTTTCTTAAGCAAGTCCCTTGCATGTGCAAAGACTTCTGTTTTGTCTCTTTTCTGAACTCTCAATGGTGCGTTTGTAATGTTTTTCATTACTGAATGATGCGGAAACAGGTTGAAGTTTTGGAACACAAGTCCAAAGGTTCCGTCAAATTTGATTTCTCCACTGTCTTCAGTTTCCAAATCAGTAATGCATCTTAATAATGTTGATTTACCTGAACCTGACGGTCCGATAATTGCGAGAACTTCACCTTTTTCAACGCTAAGAGAAATATCCTTTAAAACTACATTATCACCGAAACTCTTCTTGAGATTTTTAATTTCAAGCAAACTCATAATATTTCCCCCTATTCATAATAGTCCATTCTTTTTTCGAGATATTCCATGAAGAACGCAACAATAATGTTGAATAAATAATAGAATATACCTGCTACAAGCAATGCTGCAATGGACGCATCTGCAGCAGCAATCTGTTTTGCAACTGTGAACATTTCAGGTATAGCAATAACAAATGAAAGTGAAGTGTCCTTTACGAGTGTTATAACTTCATTAGTTACAGAAGGAAGAATTACCTTAAACACTTGAGGCATGATGATTATGAAAAATGTTTCTAATTTTGAATAACCAAGAACCTGAGCCGCTTCATATTGACCGCTATTGATTGACTCGATACCACCACGATATATCTCAGCAAAGTACGCAGCGTAGTTTATTGTAAACGCTATAATAACTGCAATGAAACGGTAATCCGCTGATAGACTCATACCGAATACGTAATATGGTGCAAAGAAAACAATAATCAACTGAAGCATTAATGGTGTTCCCCTCATGATTGAGATATAAATCTTCATTAACCATCGGATTGGTCCGAAATTACTCATTCTTCCGCCGGCTACAAGTAAACCGAGAGGAAGAGCGAATAAAAGTGTAAGTAAAAATATCTCAATAGAGGTAACCATACCTCCGAGCAGTTGTGAAATTACATTACTTAAAATCATTTAATAATTCTCCCCTCTTAACTTAAAATGTTTTTACGGTTGGATTAATGCATCTTGAGAAATACCGTATTTTTCAGCGATTTTTGCAACGGTACCATCTTTAAACATTTCGTTTAAGGTGTCTTGTACTTGGTTTTTCAAGTCATCGTTACCTTTTTTGAATCCAATACCGTATTTTTCGGTAGTGATAAATTGATCTAATACTTGGTAATCGTCTGGATTATCTTTGTTTTTGATGTCATATTCTCCAACACCGATATCCATTGCGATAGCATCACATGCACCTGATTCTAAGTCCATGAATGCAGTATTATAATCAGCCACTTCAGTTAAAGTTCCGAAAGTATCAGCTATAGTTTTGTTGTCTCCTTGGAGAGCAGCTAATGCTGATGAATCTTTTTGTGTTTCAACGGTTTTTCCTTTTAAGTCATCGATAGTGTTAATACCAGAATCGGTTTTTACGATGAAAACTTGTTTGTTGTCAAAGTAAGGGTCAGACCAGGTGTAATCATTTTCCCTACCGTCAATGGTAAATCCGTTCCAAATACAGTCGATGGAACCAGAATCGATTTCAGCATCTTTTGCATCCCAATCAATAGGTTGAGGTACAAATGTCCAATTGTTTCTTTCACATACTTCTTTTGCTAAGTCTAAGTCGAAACCAGTGTAGTTTCCACTGTCGTCCTTAAATCCATATGGTGGGAACTCAGCATCAAAACCTACAATGAAAGTGTTTTCATCGTTGGTGGTTGCATTTCCTGAATCATTCCCTCCTAAAAAGTCAAATAAACCAGCGCTTGCAGTACCCATGACTAAGAAAGCCACTAATACTAAAGCTAATATTAAACCTATCTTTTTATTCATTTAAAACACACCAAATAGTTATAACTATATTTAAGTAGAAATAAATTCTACTTACAACTATTTTTATAAATCAAGATATTTATTTATTATTATTTGAACATCTTTTAAAAGAAAAATTAAAATTGTTATATAATAAAGATTGTTAAAATTAGATTACATATTAAAATTTTAAAAAATAATTAATAATATCCAGACAGATTTTTAATAAAAGGAATTCTGCCCAAGATTACAACAATAATCCAAGTAATGAAAAATGTGGACAATGATAATGCAATAATCAATAAGCACACTTGAGTTCCGGTGAAATCAAGGGGTTGTATGTAATAATAAAACATGAAAGTTGGAATTAAATTTATTAAATACATTCCGTAACTGGATCTACTAACAGACAATACAAATTTTGAGATTACATTAGTTTGCAATACTTTTTTAATTGATTTGAATGGAATTGCGTCAGTTTCATAAATATATTTGCACATTAAAAAGAAAGAAGATGCCTGCATTATCTGAAAAATGCTCACATCAAGCCATGAGGATAAAATTGGAGAAGTATTAGCAACATAGTCGTCAGTAATCATCATATAATTAAATTGGTGGCCGAAGACTTTTATAACGGTTGAAACAATAAAAATAACAAGGGCAAGCATGACGATTTTATTTGCACTCATGTTAAAAGTTTTTTTAGATAAATAATATCCTAAAATAAGATATCCTAATGGAGATAGGAACAATGTTAAATAAAGATATTGCTCTATTTTGAAATAATAGGTTATTTGGTAAAATATCGCTGCAAGAACAAATAGTAATATAAAATACCTTAACTCATTCAAGGAAGAATTTTGAACATATTTATTAATTACAGGTAAACTTAAATAAACACCCAAAATCATCCAAAAATACCATCTAAAAGCGAAAATATTCTCAACTTGATTATGAGAGGTATTTAATAACACAACTATTACAAAAGCGGTTAAAATATAATAAAATACAAAAGGAACAACAATACGATTAACCTTCTTTTTAAAAAAATCAACTATGTTAATCTCTCTATTAAGCAATAATGCACCACTGACCATTAAAAAGACAGGAACGCCAAATCTAACAACCTCACAAAATGAGTAAATAAGTACTCCGTTTAATATTTCAGCTGACTGCCATACCATAAACGCATGGATGGTAATGATAGCTAAAATTGAAAAAACTTTTAATAAATCAATATACTCCAATCTATTGGCCATAAATTATTTTATTGAAATGATACTATTTATTTTTTATTAATTTAAAAGGGACATTAATACAATAAATATGCTATTGCATATTAATATCTTTAAAAAAGTAGGTTTCATTTAAATACAAGATAAAATGACTTAAGAATGTCTTTAATATATATACCATAAACAACATACTTTATATCAAGAAATTCGCAATTAACCCTTGAAATTTCAGTTAACCATTAAGAATAGATTAAATGAATATATAGAAGTGAATAAATTGAATTTAAAAGAAAAAATATTATCAAAAAGTGATTCCTATAACTTTTATAAGAATAGTTACAAATCATTATCAAAAAAGAATAAGAAACTTGAAAAAAAGGCAAAAAAACTAGAAAAAAAGAATAAGAAAAAAGAAAAAAAGATAGCAAAATTAAATAAAAATCTACGAAAAAAAGAAAAAGAACTTGATTTTGCACAATCCCAAGCAAACCTGACTTTAAAGGAGAAATTTGACAAAGAGTATACAAGTTTTAGCTACTTCTGCAGACCGGAACAACTTGATTATTACTTAGATGATAACTTTGAGGACAACCTAAAAGAAGTTACACAATATCTAGATCCAGAAGAGAGATATGCCTTTAAATTTCTCTATTTAAGAAGCCTTTTTGTTAATTTTATTAGAAGAGATAATTATTATACTGAAAAAGAAGTTGAATTGCAAAATGAGTTCACTGAATTTAGAAAAAACCACATTGACGGCAATGAAATTGGAGAATTTGAATTTACAGGAGACTACAATTTACATCCCTTCCTGGGTTTTTGTTTAGACGATGCAAGTTTGGAATTTTTAAAAGACAAAGACATTATTGATGCTGGAGCATTCACCGGAGATACATCTTTACCATTATCCAAATTAACCAATGCCAATGTATATGCATTTGAACCATTTGATGAATCTTTTGAAGTGTTAAATCAAAATATAAAAAATAATAACATAACAAACATTATTCCTGTAAAGAAATCACTTGGTAACATTGATGGAATAAGAAGTTTATATCTAAGTGGCAACAAGGTGCAGGGAATTACCAGTGATGCAGATTTCAGAGAATATGACGTTGAGTTCAAAGTTAACGAAACAAAAGTGGACACATTCGTTGAAGAAAATGATTTGAATGTTGGATTTATTATCGTTGACATCGAAGGGGCGGAATTGGATTTATTAGATGGTGCAAAGAATACTATCATGACACAAAAACCAATTTTAACAATAAGCATATATCATAGACTAAAAGATTTTGTTGAAATTATCCCATGGATTGCTAATTTAGATTTAGGATACGAATTTAAGATTTTAAGAGAATCTCCATGGTCATTTATATCCGATACAAGTGTTCTGTGCATACCTAAAGAATACATGAAATAAAATTATATTATTCTATTTATTACATCAAAAACTTTCTTACTAAAAGTTTTTGATTTTTTATTTCCTTTAGGTTTTTTATTTTTTCTTTCATAACTTGAATAATTATTGTAGCTTAACACACGATTATATCCCTTCAGGGCATATTTCTTAAGTGTCTTTTCATCCTTAATGGTGATTTTTTCAAATTCATCTTTTGCCCTTTTAAAGTATTCATCTGATCTTTCGCTTTTAAGATAAACCAATATCTGGGCTATCTTGAAGAATATGAATTCATTTTCAAGCTCCTCATAATGACCATTTTCTTTAAGATACTCCTCAACCATGTCAATCACCTTGAATATATCAAATCCATTGGCTGATGAGTTCAATATTGAATCCGGATTGGACCTGTAATTGTAGAGGAATTCTGGAACAAATGAGAGCGATTCCGCTTCAAGCATAAGCTTTACATGAACCGGAACATCCTCAAAATTCAGTCCAATAGGAAATGAGATGTCCTCAATGAAATCTCTTCTGTATAACTTCAGACAGGCGGAAAATGCCGAATTCATCACATGTCTTTTGACGTCCTTATATGTGAATGTGAAGTTGCCATAGTCAATATCGCCAAAAATCTTGTCTATCTTGAATTCAACACCCCTCTTGTGAACGTTTCGATAGTCATCAACTTTCTGGAACTTGAACAGCACCATGTCCGAAGAGTTTGTAACGATATTTTCATGTAGCTTTTCAAGGGCATCCAATTCTATGTAATCGTCCGAATCAATGAAGTAAACATAATCCCCCTTTGCCTCTTTCAATCCCTGGTTTCGAGATGCGGCAAGGCCCTGATTATGCTGATTAATGATTTTTATCCTTCTATCACTTTCGGCATATTCATTCAATATGTCAAGGGAATTGTCTATTGATCCGTCATTGACGCATATTATTTCAATATCCTTAAAGGTTTGATTGCAGATGCTGTCCAAACACTGGCTCAGATAGTCTTCAACATTATAAACAGGAATTATCACTGATATGCCAACCATAAACATCACTAAAATAACTTGAATCTCTTATTAGGCTTTTCCTTTAATTGCTTTTTTAGCTTTTGGTTTTTTCGAAACTCACTTTCAAACAGTTCATTCAGACTTGTAAGTCTTTTTTGATAATAATCTTCACTGAAAGAGCAGTCCTCATCAATATGGCCATTGTCATTAAGAATCTGAACCAAAGCATCACATGAGGTCGAATAATCTGAAATGTCGGATTTGTATTTGACGTTTGATTTGGACAGCGCACTTCCATCCTCACAGATTGCCCAAATGTCCGCTGATGAGCCAAGATAATCAGACAGCTTGGACGGCAAATATGGATTTATTGGGAAACTGCCCTTTGTGTGCACGTCATTAACGACCAGGACATCAAATTTTGTTGTGGCATTCAGGAATTCCAGATATTCCAAGGGCTTTTTAACCTTAATGTTGTCCTTCACATCAAGTGTTGAAACCAACCTTTTGATTAATTTCCTGTCCTTGATGAATATGTGGAGTCTTATTTTATCCCTATATTTATGGTTGAGTGATTCCAACGCATAGAATAATCCTTCAAAATGACGCTTGCCGTAATAGTCTCCACCAAAATAGGCAATATTAATGTAATCATCATTCAATTTCAATTTTGATTTTTTGATTTGATAGTAATCATCAGGCAATGTGGGATGAGCCATTATTTCACTTTTGGCAAAAACAAGGTCCATGACATCAACGGGAAACTGTTCAAGCATTATCTGCCTTTGATTTTCATTAGTGAAAATGACCTTATCCGCAAAGAGATAAACCAAATATTCAGCAATGAAATAAGCGGATGAATTATGCTCAATTAGCGGGAAATCACCATTCAATCCAGCAATCTCCTTGTTTAGCCTATCTATGTATGCATCATCATCCACAATCATCTGCTTATATGATTTTTCATTGTTTGACAAATCATAAATCAGAGGGTCTGAAAACTCTGCTGTCCAAAAGACTGGCTGGTTTTTGAACTTATACTCGCTAGCCAAAAAATGATTGGACATCAACCATGACCTTGAATAGATGCGATTATAATCCTTATTGATGGCTTTCATTCCCTTTTTTATGAATTTTGATATGCATTCCCACCAGTCAACATTACAAGGCATGTCAATTATGATTTCATCATTTATTAAATCGTGAACATGGTCGTTAAGGTCACTACCTTGCGAATCGTCATTAACATGCAATACGTCAACCATTTTATTATTTTCAATTACCCTTTTGGCAACGGTTATTCCTGAAACGTTATCTGATGGAGGGAACAGAAATGAAATGACTAACTCATCGTAGTGTTCTTTCATAATTAGATATTTTTATTTTAATGTTTAAAAAGTTTTTTTAAGCGATTGATTGATTTAGGTATTTTTTTATCAGTTTTTTTATTTTTTCTTTTGAACTTTTTATTTTTCCTTTTAATATCATATTCATTTATGGATGATTCGAAATCCCTGTAATAATTGAACTTCAAAGCGTTGGAGAAAATCTTTCGGCTTCTTTTGTTGGCCAATTCCCATGTGCCATCGCTTTCATACCTTTCCTTTTTAGATTTAAAATCATCCTGAATTTTTAAAAAGAAGTCCTGCTTCATTTCATCAGGAACTTGGGAAAATCTTAAATAGATATCACGGCATTGGCGGTTGAATAGCTTATGTTTAACTGTGTCGTACTCCCCTGAGCGAATTACAATATCATTTATGATGTTGTATATTGGAATTACGTCAGGGAACTTTTCAAAGTTGGATTGGGTTATTGAGTCGTTGTGGACTCTTCTGAAATAATAATAGTTGTCATCAAAGTAAACCCTTTTGGCTTTAAGGAAAAGCTCGATGAAGAATGGATTGTCCTCAAATATCAGCCCTTCATTGAATTTCATGTCTCCAATCAAATCCCTTCGATATAACTTGCCCGGCGCCGTGACTGAGATTCTAAACAGCAGTTCCTTCACATCACTGTAATTGAATACATTGCCGTTAACATGGCTTTTAAGCAAATCCATTTCAAAATAGGAATATTTTGACTTCTCCCTTGTTTTTGCGTCAAATTCGATTATCTTGAATATCAGCAGGTCAAGATCCTTCGATTCCATTATTTCATATATCTCCTCCAATGCATTTTCCGAAATGTAATCATCTGAATCCAAAAATAGAATATATTCCCCGCTTGCTTCCTTTAAAGCATTGTTACGTGAAGCTGATAGTCCCTGGTTGGTTTGGTTGATTATTTTAACGGGATACTTCTGAAGTATTTCAAGGGAATTGTCGGTTGACCCGTCATTAACGCAAATTATCTCAATATCCTGAAACTTCTGATTCAATACGCTTTCCAAACACTCGTCCAGGTATTCTGAAGTGTTGTAAACAGGTATGATGATGGATATTTTAGTCAATGAAATCACCATTTATCTTAATTTGTCTTTAAAATCATCAATCAGCCTGACGGCCTTTCGGGATTTGAACTCTTCTATCCTTTTGTTCAACTCTTTATTTTTTGATTTCAGCCTATTGTTTTCATTTATTAGCTTTTCATTATTCCTGATTAGGGTTTCTACATCTCCGGATGAATCATGAACTGACTTGTTTGAAATGTAGATCTTGTTTCTCTTGTTCTTGAACTTCACGACGGTATTGTTATGGATGAATTTAAATTCCCTTTTGACGCTAATGGAATTAAATGACTCTGGAGAATTCAATTCATATTTCTTTATGATAAATCTTGTAAACTCATCATATGGTATTGTGAAAGTGAATCTGGAAGAAAGGGCATCGTAATCGACCGGAAATGTAACTTGATAGTATGTGACAAAATTTGTAAGGACCATGCTTTTTGTTTCCTTAAGGGATTTGCAATGGAATCTGAATATCTCATCTTCAAGGGCAATGTCCTCTATAACAATCTCATTGTATGTTTTCTTCTTGACGTCAAGGTAGAGTACATTGTTGATTCCTATTCCAAGGTCAATGTCGTAATTTGCGTATCTTATTGAGTGTCGCTTATAATTTTTTAAAAGAACTTCATAAAAAAATTCACTTGACTTATATGTCACTTTAATTTTTGAATGGTCAAAATCCTTAATTAAATTTAATGGAATGGTAATCTTATTATTATGCAAGGTTAGTGGAAACTCATCATTTTGATGAATCATGGAAACAAGAATTTCATGAGGATAATCTTTTGGAGTTAGGGATAAATTTTCAGTGAACTCCATGAACAGGTTTTCGCCATCATTATAAACATCACTGACAACGGCATTAAATTGCCTGTCGTCCGTATCACAATCAAAACTTACCATCTTAAGGTAATCCTCACCGATATCCAATTCCATTTGAGGATTCATTAAAAACTCATCTTCCAAATGCGCAAACTTCAATAGGGCATTGATGTCATGATTTTCAACCATTCGATATAATATCTTCAAATAGCAGTTCAGATTGTCCCTCAAGTAATCCGGAATTATGTCCAGCATTTCACAAACACCCTCAATCAACTCATCATAATACTTTCCGGAGTAGTTGTTGAGTTTCTTAAGGGAGGTCTTCAGGTCATGCATAAGCCATTTCTCATATATGATGTCGGAAAGCCTGTCATCCAATCCTCTCTCGACCATAAGCGAATGGTAAATCTTTAATACTTTTATGCGGTCAGTGAAGTTTTTGACATCATCCTGCTTTTGAGTGATTGAGGACTTGTTTTTTCTAAGTCTCCAGAAATAGAAGATTTTTTGTGAAAAGCCTATGGACTCGGCGTTAATGTATGCTTCGAATGAGAAGAGCAGATCCTCATAATAGGTGTTCTCATTGATGAATCGAATGTTGAACCTGTCTAAAAATTCCCTTTTGAAAAGCTTGTTACATGTGATGGTGTCCCACAATAAGTTAGGATATTCCTCCAGCCTGAATGATTTTACGCTGCCTTCGAAATCCTTGAATGCCTTCTTAAATAAAATGTTTTCCCATATGTTGAATTCCCCGAACTTCAGGATATTTCCAACAATGAAATCATTGTCATGATTAAAGTCATACAAATTTTCATAAGCCTGAGGAGGCATATAATCGTCGGAATCCATGAAATGGACATATTCCCCCTTGGCAAATTCCAAACCGTAGTTACGTGCTATTCCAGGACCCTCATTTGCCTTATGGTATGCATGGAAATTCTCATACTTATCAGAATACTCGTCTATGATGAATCTGGAACTGTCTGTTGAGCCGTCATCTACCATTATCACTTCAATATCGTCAATCATAGTTTGATTGAGAAGAGAATCAAGCGCTTCCTCAATGTATCCCTCTACATTGAAAACCGGCATAATAACAGAAATCTTAACCATAATTCACCTATTTCCTTATTGCATCATCAATTCTTTTTGAGGCGTTACCGTCCTCGAAACTGCAGAACCTTTCATAGAACTCATCATACTTGTCTGCATACTCTTTCTTTAAATCTTCAATATTCACTATTGCATCAATAACCTCTTCAGTGGTCTTAAGCAATGGCCCCGGAACCTCTGAGTGAATGTCAATGTAGAATCCCCTCAATATGTTTTCGTATTTTTCCAGGTCATATGTGTAGTATAAAATAGGTCTTCTAAGGTTTGCATAGTCAAAGAAAACACTGGAATAGTCTGTAATCAATATGTCGCTGATGAGATATAATTCAGCGATATCGTCATATTTGCAAACGTCATACGCAAATCCCTTATATGGGGAGAGGTCAAGCTTGTCGGCAACGAAGTAATGGGTCCTCACAAGCACGATGTATTCATCACCGATTGCCTTTTGCAGCTTGTCCAATTCAAGCTTTAATGTAAAATGCATTTTACCAGCATCAAAATACTCGTCATCCCTCCATGTAGGAGCATATAATACAATTTTCTTATCTGAAGGTAAATTCAAGTCATCCTTGATCTTTTGAACTTGCTCAGGAGTTGCATTGTAGAGAATGTCATTACGAGGATAACCTGTTTCAAGAATGTCCCCATCATATGCAAAGCAGCTGCGAAGGATTTCTGTGGTGTAATGATTAGGTGATATCAAGTAATCCCATTCCTTGGCCACCTTGATGTAGGATTTCTTGATGTTCGGGTCTCTTGTATGGACATTTCCAATATCCAAACCAAGCTTCTTGAGTGGAGTACCATGCCATGTTGAAATGATTTTCTGAGAATCCCTCTTATGAAGTCTTGAAGCCTGACGGCCGTTGATGACCCAATACTTGGACCTTGCCAGTTCCTTATAATAAGCAAGGGAGAATCTTTTGACCTTCTTTGGGTTTCCAGGGATTTCAACGTTCTTGTCATTGATTACCCATACGTAATCCAGCTCATCGCCATATTTGTTATACATATATTCATAAAGGTATTTAGGGCTGTCTGAGTAAAATTTGCCCAAAAAGCTAGCGAACATGAATTGGTTTTTATTTATAGGCTTTCTATTGTAATACCTGAAGTAGATGAATGTCTTGAATCTCCATCTGCTTTTGAAAACGCGTATGGTCTTCTTGAAATTGACCCTAATCTTGATGAATCTGGTCAATTTCCTAATGTTGTTTTCCTGAAAAGCCTTGATTTCCCTTTTCTGAATAAATGACAAATAGTTCATGTTGAACTCATAGGAAATCTCCTGCATAATCTTAAAAACATGGCCTCTCCAGTTTTCATCATCACTGTATAGGAAATTAGGCCCGAATACCTTGTAGTAATAATCAAAGAATGTGAATGCCATCTCATCCTTCAGCAGTTTATATTTTTCATCATGGGTTTTATCATAGAGAGCATTGACAATTTCCAAGACATCCCTATATGCAGTCGCATAGCTTAGGAACGCATCCCCATGGTCTTCCTGGTTTAGGGAAGTCAGATTGATCGGATCATCCCTGTTTCTTTTCGCATAAACTGCCTCCTCTACACCGACGAAGGTATTTAATCTTGGGAAGATTGAAGTCATGAAGAAATAATCTGAATAGAACCTGTCATTTTCATCAAAAAGAGTGTCTGCTATAATGTCTCTTTTTATCAATGAATGAAGGACAGACAATATTTCCTTTTTATTTGTTTTTGTACCGACCAACTGCCTCATTGAAAATTCCATATCAGACAGTTTGCCTTTTTTCATCGGATATTTGCTTTTTTTGGTGAATCTCTCTTCAAATCTTTCACGTATGAAAGGAGTCGCCATCCTTTCTCCGTTAATGAAATCTGCATGAGTGGCTTTTGCGGTGTTTACCAATTTTTCCAATGCATTCTTATACAGGTAATCATCGCTGTCGATAAAGTAGACATATTCCCCGCCAGCCATTTTCAACCCTTCATTTCTGGCACGGGCTACTCCTAAACGCTCATCAAATGACTTGACAATGATGTTTAAATTGTCATAACTATTGATTAAATCATTTACATTCTCTTTTTCCCCATTCAATACCAGGATGATTTCATAATCATCAATGTTTTGCTCAGATATGCTGTCAAGACAGTCCTTGAGATATCTCTCGACAGTGTCGAATGGAATAATAATGCTTAAAAATGTCATGTTTATCAATTAAAATTTTTCATTTGCCCTTTTGAGATTTTCCACGGATTCCTCCAGTTTTTCCATGATTCCCTCTCTGCGCCTGAACTTGTTAAGCCTATCATGGTCTCTGATTTTTTTAGGAATCTGAAGGAAATTCTTACCGTAAATGTCAATCAGATATTGTCTTGAATCAGCGGGGGCCAAAAATTCATAATGGCCGAACGGAAGCCGGATTAAAGGGAAAACCTGATCGGTTTCCACAACGTCAAACTTGTACACGGAAAATTTCCTTAGGTTGTTTCTGGAATCCTCCACACCTGGAATCATATGGGTGTCCCTTTCAAGAGTGCAGTTGAACTTTTCATAGAACTCATAAACTGTCTCTTCCAAATCATGGTCATCAGGATTGTGGTAATATTCCTTTGAAAATATCATATAATCATTTTCCAAGTCCCTGCCATCGTAATCCTTGAGATATTCATATGGATAAATGTCAAGTCCGATGAACTTGCCGTTATATCCAGGATAGTAGTAAGAGATTTGATACCATCTGACTGACTTGTCGTTATGCTTATCTATTTTTAAGGCGGCCTTGACTTCTGGAAGGTCACACCTGTCAAGCTCATCCTGTATTATGTCTATGAACCTGATATAATCAGCTCTCATCATTCCAACATCCAAATCGTCATCCCATGGAATCAATCCCTCATGACGGTAAGCTCCAAGCAAGGTCCCATAATCCATCCAGTATTCAATGCCGTGCTTTTTGCAAACATTATCAAAAAACAGCATGAACTCATAGCATAAATCCTGCATTAATGTCAAATATTTATTTGGCTGGAGATCATGGAAAGCATAGATGTTATTCAAATAATCTTGGTGAGTATTAACAAGCCTTTGAACCTTATTGAATTCTCTACGTGTTACAAAGTCATCTTTAGATACTCCCAATCCATTATATATTTTTCTTTTAATCTTATCCTTAACCACTTTAAACACCCATGAAAATTTTTATTTATTCATTTAATTATTTATTAAATAAGTTATATAAAAGTTAGGGTTAAATTAAGTTTTTAAGGAATTAATTAAAAAAATAAGCAATTTAAAATAATTTAGGGAATATAATCAAAATTCTCATTAACTTTGATCAATTCATCTTTCGCTTCAGTTAGCCTTTCCATGATATTCGGATATTTCTTATATCTGGTCAGACGGCCATGGTCCTTGCTGGACCTTCCGATTTCCATATAGTTCTTGCCGTATATCTCGCTTAAATAGTTGTCTGTGTTGTTTGGAACCAAAAAGTCATATTTGCCGAACTTGATTCTTTTTAAAGGCTGCAGATCCTCAGTTTTTAGGATCTTGAAGACAGAACCTGTTCTGAAACGGCCCCCGTCAACGCCCGCAATGAAGTGGTCTGTCCTGGACAAGCTAAGGTTCAAATGACCGCAGCTTGAATCGATTGCATCCTTCAGGTGGTCAATCTCCCCGTCCCATGTCTTGAAGAATTCAGGGCGCAGCTTATGGAACCTTGGTATATAGTCATCATCAAAGTCGGTTATATAGTCATATGGAAAAACGTCAATGCCAACATATTTTCCGTTGAAATCCGGATATTTGCAGTTGATTTGATACCATCTTATTGAACCTACGTCCCATGAGGGCTCCTTGAACCATGCGGCAACATTCTTCATGCCGCTTTTTTCAAGTTCGGATGGAAAAACCTCTAAAAATCTGTAATAATCCTCTCTCAACATTCCGACATCCAAATCGTCATCCCATGGGATGAACCCTTCATGTCTGACCGCACCGAGCAATGTTCCAAAATCAAGCCAATATTCCAAATCGTATTTTGTGCAGATATTGTCGAAATATTTCAAAAGCTCATAGGAGATTGTTCTCATGAGTTCCATATAAGGAGTAAATTCCAGCTCATGGAAAACGAAAATGTTGTTTAAATAATCATGCTGCCTATCCACCAACTGTTGAAGTTCATTGAATTCCTTCTTAGTTGGATACGAATTCTTCTTTGAGCTTTTCTTCTTAAATCTGTTAAACATGAGTATCACACTATTCAAAATTTTCATTGGCTTTTTCTAAAATCCTGATATGTCTCTTCAATATATCTTCATTCATTTTGAGCCGGTTCAGCTTGCTTGAATCATGAAGTTTGGATATTTTTCTGATATAGTTTTCACCATTCATCTGCTTTAGATAATCATTCGGATGAGACGGAATGCTGAATGAATAGTCTCCTAATTGTATTTCATTAATCGGAAATACATTATTCCGTTCTGTTTTCCGATTCTGTGGGGATTTAACAACGTTTCCATCTATATCATCATATGCGGAAATTGCAACACAGAGCAGTTGGGCACCGATTTGAGAACACATCAATGATATCTCCAATGCATTCAGGTCATATTCAAGGTCACTCATGCCCGTCTGGCCGATTTCCAATTGAATTGCATCGTTTATCTTATCCAAATCAGACTTCATGACAGCAACACTAATCTCTTCGCTGAAGGCCATCAGCTGTCCATTTCTTACCGCATTTAGAAGAGTGTCATCATCAATCCAATAGATGATTCCATGCTTACGACACACATTATCAAAGAAAGATAACAGTTCATATGATAAATTCAGCATATCCCTTAAAATGGGAGTCGGTTCCAGGTTATAGAACATGTGGACATTATCAATGTGATACTGATGAGCATTTATAAGTCTTTTTAGCTTTTTAAATTCCTTTCTGGAAATAAACTCCTCATCTGAAATTATTTCCTCATTCTCATTATTGCCGAATCTATCAAAAATCATAATTATCATTAATCTTTTTTAAGTCCTCGCAGGACCTTTTCAAAATCTCTTCAATGTTTTCAATTCCTCTTAAACGTGCCAATCTTGTCTGCTTAGGCTTCTTTTTAGGAATCTTGATGAACCTTTTGCCATATATGTCCCTGGCATATGATAATGAATCGTTTGGTGAGGGAAACTCATACTTTCCGAACCTTGATTTTTGAAGCGGGAACAATCCCTCACTTTCAAGTATCTTGAACGAGTGCATTTTGCTTTTTCCCCTGATTCCCTCAACACCTGCAATGTAATATTCGCTTTCATCAAATGTGAGACTTAACTCCCCATACATCTCATCAATGTCAATGCTATTGAGGTTTTCCCTTATCTGAGTGTATCTTTCCTCAAAACCATCCATAGGCTCGCCATCTATATAGTCATATGGAAATACATTAATGCTCATGAGGCATTCACCTATTTCATCGATTTGATAGATAAGCTTTATCCAATTTCCGGACTTGTCAAAGTGAATGTTTTCAAACTTGCCGATTTGGGTATCCAATATTTCAATCAGCTCAAGATAGTCCCTTCTCATCATTCCAACATCCAGATCGTCATCCCATGGAATGAAATCGTCATGCCTGACAGACCCCAAAAGGGTTCCATAATCCATCCAGTAGGTCAAATCATACTCCTCACAAAGCTCATCAAAGAAGCGCAGCAACTCATAGGATAAATCCCTGACACTTTCCAGAAACGGTGTTGGCCTTAACTTATAAAAAACGTAAAGATTGTTTATGTAATCCTGGTGAACATCAACAACGCTCTGTAGCTTTTCGAAATCCTTACGAGGTATCAAATCGTCCTTGCTTATCTTATCGTTGGATTTGTCAAAAAACATTCATTTCACCTACTGCAATAAACTGTAAAATTCATCTACTGCAACATCATTGTACTTTTCAAAATCAGAATTGCAGCATAAAACATTTCCGTCGACAAAATCATGCATTCCCTTAAGGATTCCTTCCTGTGAATTTTCAACCAGTTGTCCTGCATAATGGCCCATCGCACGAGTGGATGCTATATCCGTTGATATTATTGGAACGCATAACGTATCCGCTTCCATCAACACCATTGGCCATCCCTCATGATAGGAAGAGAGTATGAACAAGTCACATTCCTTTAAAATAGGCATTGGGTTTGAAATGTTGTTTATCAACGTTATATTGTCTCCGTATTCAACCGAATCGACTAATTCACAGGTCTTTTCATATTCTACTCCATATCCTCCAATGATGATTAGTTGGGCATCAGGGAAATCACTGCAGAACTCATTGAATGCAAGTATCAATCTTTCATGACCCTTTTCAGGTGAAAATCTGCCTATCGTGATGAACTTAATTGAGTCTTTTGCCAAAACACATTCAATCTCATTATTGTAGACAATGGTGTTTTCATCCAAATGAACCTCCTCATTTGACCGTTTCAAGATTGATTCGTAGTCGTTCAGGTTATGGATGACACGAACGTTGTCCTTGCGGCCGCTTATCGATTTGGTCGGTTCCACCAGACTTGGAGACACCACACAAACGTTATCGGCTTGAGAATAAGCCTCTCTTAAAACGTTTGGATTTTGATTGTGCTTGGCTTTCATTTCAGATACCATATCATTGTGAACCCAAACGCCGCTTTTAAAGTCGCTTGAGGTAAACATTAGAGTTTCGTCATGGTTATATCCATCAAAGTCAATCACCATGTCCCATTTGACACTGCCGAACTGCTTGTCGAAGGACCTTTTGAAAAGATTGCGCAGCTCACTCGGACAGTCCATCCTATCGTTTGACAGATAAAACTTATTGTAGGCCAGCTTCTCCTTGACTGTTGGGATTAAATTAAATCTGATTGGCAGGACCTCCACATCATCAGGAATGATCTTGAAGATTTCCTCATGATTTTGAAGGATATTTTCCTCCCATTGCTTGAATGTTATGAAAAAGTTGTATTTTGTCCTGTCAACATTGTTAAGTAAGTTAAACAATGCTGAAGCTATTCCGAACTTATACAATGCCCCTGCAAATATCAGGATGTTCGGATTGTCATTTTCAATCTCCTCTTCAACACAGACATGCTCATTTAAAAATATGTGTCTGCATATCCTTTCTGCCGCATCCACATTGTCGAATTGGCAAAACTTGTTGAGGAAATTATCTGACTTGTAATTGATTGGCGAATTCATCTCCTCCACCAATCCATCAACATTGCGAACCTTTGGAAAAGGAATATGCTTCAATGGTACATAAAAACCACGATATGACATATATTCCTCTTCATCATAGTTGAACAGTATAATCTTTCTTTTGGTGTTTGCAAAATCATAGAATACGCTTGAATAGTCAGTAATCAATACATCAGCCATATTCAAAACATCATATATCTCATAGCCCTGTGGAAATGGCCTTACATTAGTGAACTTATCGAAATCTATTTGGGATTCGTTCAGGACATGCAATTTGACATACAATATCTGATTATCCTTTAGCCGCAAATCCAATTGGGACAATATTTCTTCAACTTCATTTTTTTGCCCCTCATCATCACGGTCCATAAATATTCCCCTGAATGTGGGCATATAAACGAATATTTCCTTATCCTCCAATCCCAATTTATCCTTTAGCCAGGATTCCTTTAAAAATACGCTGTTTCTTGGATATCCTTCCATCAGGATTTTTCCAGGAAAAATCTTTTCTATCATGTATGCATTGAGCATCTTTTCCTTCATGTAATGATTCGGATAAAGCAGATAATCGCTTGAAAGAAGTGGATGCTGAACATTGCCCAAACGATGCTCCTCGGCAACATTGTCCTTTCCCATCGCCTTCAATGGGGTTCCGTGCCATGTGTTGACAAATATCTGGCCTTCCCTTTTCACATACTTCGGCCGGATTCCCGAATCGGTGAATATGTACTTGGCCTTTTCAAGGGTTTTTGTTGCAAGGGCTTCCTTTGTAATGATTTTGTCAATTTTTAAATTATAGTTTCTCTTGAAGGCTTTAATCCTGTCGACAACCTGTGGCTTTGCGTGAACATGAATCTTAAGGTCGCCGTATTTGCCTGTTGAAAGCTCCTCAACTATCCTGAAAATGTTTCCCGTGAAATCCAGACCGTCACGGGATTCTAAATAAACGAGTTTCTCATCTAAATCCTTATTATAATATTCCTTGTAAATCATTGAATTTACAGCACACTCTTTAAGATTAAGCAATTTAGATTTAAAACCCATAACAATCACAAAAAATAAATATTGATGGAATTAATATCCATCATCGATAACTAATGAATCAACACCATGATATGGCTTATTGAACAATGTTCCATTATAATTGGTGTGAATGGTGTAGTTTCCATTCTCAAACGCTGACAATTGAACTGATGCCTGACCGTTAGCGTCAGTTACCACATCATAATTGTCTGCCCATCCGGAATCGTCTAGAATCTTTATGTGAACCTTTTCATCCGGATAAACGTTTCTGTATTCATCCTTCAGGACAATAACCACCGAATCACCATTCATCAAGGTCGAATTGCTGATTACCTCAACTTTGGTATTGTGTGAATTTGACTGAATGAACACAAAAGCGCCAATTACAATGATTAGAATCAATATAATCGGAACAACCAGTGTCTTTGCATTTACCATTCCCATCACCTAATCGTTGTGAACTAATAATACATCTACATCTGCTGTTTTCAAGACTTTTTCAGTTACGCTGCCGAGGATAAACCTGTGAAGTCCGCTTTTACCTGAGGATGAGATTACAATCAGGTCAACGCCTTCCTCAGATGCCACTTTATTGATTGTTTCTGCCGCAAAACCTGTCCTTACCATAGGTGTAACGTTCAAGTCATCGTCAAATTCGGCAACCATATTCTTTACCGCTTCCTCAGCTTCCCTTTTCATTCTTTCATTTACTTTTCTAACTTTTTTACGACTTTGAAATGCGCTAGATGTTAATTTACCAGCAACGGATAGGATAATGATTTCACCATCATCATCAATTAAATTAGTAACTCTTTTCACTTCCTGAGTCGCATATGTTGAACCATCTGTTGGTAATAAAATCTTTTTATACATAACTGCACCTAATTTATATGTAATAAAATATTTGTTGCTATTAGTTAATAATCTTATCCTATTCAAGTTAATTTTAATCGATTGAACAATATTCGAAAAATTATAATTAATGTGTAATACCAATATCATATTATGACACGACAAGAGAAAATTGTGAAGACAAGCATAATAGGCATTGTTGTCAACCTCATACTGGTTGCATTCAAGGCAGTGGTAGGTATTGCCACCAATTCCATTGCAATCACCCTGGATGCAGTAAACAACTTAACTGATGCATTGTCATCAATCATTACAATCATTGGGGCAAAGCTTGCAGGCAAGGCTCCTGACAAGGACCACCCTTACGGTTACGGGCGTATTGAATATTTCTCATCAGTAATCATTGCAGCCATAGTATTGTGGGCGGGCATCACCGCACTGATGGAATCCTGGCCGAAAATATTCAATCCGGACGTTACAAACTATACGACCGTTTCCCTCATAATCGTTGCGGTTGCCGTTGTCGTCAAGTTCGTTTTAGGCCAATACGTCAAGCGTGTCGGCGAGGACATCAACTCACAGGCGCTTGTCGCTTCAGGAAGCGATGCGTTTTTCGATGCGATACTGTCCTTATCAACACTTGTTGCGGCGATAATCTCAATATTCTTCCACATATCACTTGAGGGAATACTTGGAGTGATAATCTCAATAGTGATCATCAAGGCAAGTATCGACATGCTTAGGGAAACCCTGGACAGCATGATCGGCGCAAGGGTCGATTCTGAACTCTCCCAGAAAATCAAGGCATCAATCCGTGAAGTTCCTGGAGTTTACGGAGCATATGACTTGAGCCTGCACAATTACGGACCTGAGGAAATGCAGGGGTCAGTGCATATTGAGGTGGATGACGATTTAAGCGCATTGGACATCCACAAGCTGTCAAGACAGATTGCGCTAAAGATATATGAGGAATTCTCAATAGCCCTGACAATCGGAATATATGCCCATAACAACGGACACTCCGAAATACGTGACGACCTGTATGAAATAGCCTCAAAATATGATGAAGTTCTTGAGATACATGCATTCATGGTTTATGAGGCCGAAAAGCTGGTCACATTCGACATAATCGTTGACTTTGATGCTGACCGTGAGGCGGTCAAGGGCAAAATCCTAAAGGAAATCAAGGACAAACATCCGGAATTCAATTATGCAATGATTGACGATTTTGACGTAAGTGATTAATTATATACTATGAAAAACAGATATTGTATCAAGGTGATTAAATGTATGATAAAAGAAATATTATTCTAATCGCTATAGCAATCCTCGTGGTTGCTCTTGTTGCAGTTGGTGCCTACATTATCGCCACCGGCAGTAACGATACCGGAATAGATCTATCCAATGACACTGCAAACGACACTACAGATGTCATCATGATTGATGAAAACGGTAATGTTACCAATGACACCGTTGTTGGAGATAATTCAACAAGAAATGACACCAACACAAGCAACGCTACCTACAGAGTCTACAACCCTCAATCCGATTCCTATGTTACTGTAATCGGTGAAGGATATGACGATGAGGTGGACAGATGGTACACCTACGATACCGATGGTGTAAGATATTACAATACAAGAATTAAATAAACAAATTTAATTCTCTTTTTCTTTTTTTAGTCAAAAAACACTGAATTTGTCAGATTATCCCTATATGTTGTCTCATCCCTTAAGGATTCGATGTGATGGATGACATTCAATTTCAAGTCCTCAAGCTTTATCCGACTTTCAAGGTCATAGAAGTCCACCCTGAACTGGAAAATGCATTTCACTTCCATCTCATAGTCGTATATTATCCAGTTCGGGCCGTTGATATCTAAAAAGTGAATGGACCATTTTGACATGACATCGTTAATGCTTTCGCTAACCTCGTCAACGTCAAAATCCTCATAAAAAACAAGTTCCTTCATTGATACAGGTCCTCGGATCCCTGTTGCGGGTTTAAGTTAACTTCAACCTCTTCCCTGTTGAATACGCCGAATGTTGTTATTTCGCTCTTGCGGATGGACAGGGGCTGTGAGACACTGTTGTCCTCAAGTGATATGATTGCAACATTCAGCCATTCCTCGTCCTCTGAGAGGTAATTGCATGGCTCAAACAGCTGGAATTTTGTGATGATTGTCAATAACAATTCTTCAATTTCAATATCCTTTCCGGAATGTTCCTTATTCAAATTGATTACTCTTTCCTTAATGTTCATTGTTTAACCTCTTTCAAGTATTCTTCCAATTTATCCATATTTTCGCTTGCCACTATAAATCCGTCACTTACAACCAGCCATATAGCCTTGAGGAATCCCTCTTCTGTCAGCTTTTCACAGTTTTCAAGCTTGAGCATCTCGTAATTCGGCTTCTCATGATGATACATCAGGAATTCTCTCTTTATCTGGCGCAGCAGCTCATGGTCAATGAAGATTTCAAGTATGTCCTTGATTGAATTTGCGAAGGTGTTGCCTATGGATTTTGTTATCTCAATCTCCTCTTTTGACATTTCCCCGTCCATCTGGGCTATGATCTGCAGGAATGAGGAGTAGTCCTGATATCCGTAGACGGTGAAGCGTCCCTCACAGCAGTGTGCTGAATACTCATCAATCAGGCGTGTGAAATTGCTGTAGGACAATATATATGTGACTATGACATCAACAAGGCTGCTGCTCTTGCAGTCAAGCAAATCGCACAGCACTCCAACAAGAATCTCCTTCAAGAGAAAATGCGCCAGTTCATGTATGAGCGTGGTTATCTGGAATGAGTCTGATTGCCTGTCATCGATTGTTATTGTTCCGAACTCGAAATAACCGAGCTCCTGGCCGTATGACTTGTAGTCCACATTGACAAATGTCTTGGCAAACAGAAGAACGCTTTCCAATGTGGTCAGCTCATCCATATCGACATAGTTTTTCTCAATCACCTCATCCAGGTTTTCAAGTGATGTCCTCTTGAGGTTATTGATGATATGTTTAAAATCAGCGCTTTTGAAGTCGAAATCATTGATTTTGGTGATGTTTTCCTCTGTCAGAATGCCTTGAAAATCATCATAGATAGTTTTACCGTCAAACTCGAATGTCGGTCTTGACTCGATGTCGTGCACGGGAACCTTATCCGATACGTGCTTCAATGTTACAAGACAGTCATAACAGGCATTTTCCTCTTCAGGGTATCTGCGTTGGCATTTCGGGCAGAACTTGGTGAGACTTAAAAGCCTTGCAGGAGTGTCCATTTCGCGCAGGTCATAAGACGCTTCGCTATAACGCATTTCTGATTTAAGGGCCTTCTCATAAAAGACCACTTTCGGATTTATCAAATCGTCTATTAAAGCCTGCTTTTCCTTATCCGATTCCAAATACTTTGTAAGACCGTTTAGCATTCAAACACCCACTACAATAAAAATGATATGATCCATAGGACCGCAGCCACAATCATCACGTACTTGCCGTGCTTCCTTGCGTTTTGCGAGTTTCTTGTCAAAAGGTAAATTCCGACTATAAATCCGAAAAGCGGCAACAGTATTGCCAGGACATAACCGGCGATGACTGCAATCTTGTGGTCATCTTCCACTACAGGCACGCGATATTCACCGGCTGTTGTTTGGTGCGGGTTTGGAATTCCTTCCAGGCTTGCCCCGCAATTTTTACAGAACATTGCACTGTCAACCAGCTTTTCACCACATTTTGGACAGAATTTAGACATAATATTATATTATTTTTAGTGTTTTAAATAATTAATTATTCAAAAAGCTTTTCAATCAGGTGCTCGCTTGTCCTGTAGAGGTCTATCTCTATCATTTCCTGGAGCTGTGGCGGCGCTCCCAGAAGTTCCATTGACTGTTTCCATGGAAGGTATGCCTTTTTCGCCCCTGCATCAATGCACTTTTTAATGGTTTGCGGCAACTTTCCATTAGTTGTCTCGGTGAGTATAACTGTAGAGCCTTCCAAACTTTGGTTTTGATTGATGGATTCATTTGCTATGATTTCCGCTAAAGAATAATCAATACATTCGTCACTGCCTGTTAAATTATCGAGGCATATTTCATTATTTTTGATAGATAGTTTGAAGACGTCTTCCTCTATGAAGAATACCTCACCGACATCAAGTGAATCGTCAAGAACCTGAGGCATATCATCAGCCTCGCAGAACTCGACATCATCATATGGTGAGTCCAGGGTCACGTATTCGAATGAAACCTGATTGTCATCCTCGTCCTCGCCTGCAATCTTTTTCAGTAGGCGAATGATCTCCTTGTTTTGATTTTCAATGTTTTTGTTAATTTTGATTAACTCGGATAATTCAGACATGATAATTAATATAAAAAAAGTAAGTATTAAAATTTTTTAATCCAAGGCGAACATGTAATAGAGGGCTTCGCACAATCTCGCATCATTGGCATACCTTTCAAAACCAAGGGAATACCTCAAGAGAACCGATCTTGGAATCAGCACATTGTCGCTGTCCGGATTAAGCACTATACCGTCCAAATCCTCAACAAGAACATAATTGACAAGCATTGCAAGATTCACAAGCTGGGCGTACTTGAACTTGGAGGTGTTGACATGCCTGATTCTGTCTGTTGACGAGAATATGGTCACGTAAATGCCTCCGACCTTATCGGTGTACATTCCGGCAACAGGGCCTATTTCCCTCAAGTCAATAATGTCGTTATCGAATTCCATATCGCTCACCATCAGCGTCAGTATTGTGGAATTTGCCAACCTTTCAAAGAGCATCTCATAATCGCCGACGTTTTTGGGATTGGAAATGTACTCCTCCAGATATCTATTGTCGACATTCCGGTAGATGTCAAGGAGCTCACCTGCTGAATATGCATCAGTGGTGTAGAAGTTGGTCTTTGGGATGTTGGTTATTGTCAAAATGAATTCCTTTGTAAAGAGATACTTTTCAGAGGCCGGATTCAGGATGTATCCGTCGAAATCAGTGGTTTTCAGGATGTTCTGGTACAGTTCGAAGGAATTCTGCAGAAGCTGGATGTCATCCTCATGGTGAAACTTGCGGAACTCGTCATGGTCGGTGAAGAGCGCTGTCAGCTTCATGTCATTGTACTCGTAGGTGATGAAATTCAGCGTATCGTTCTCCTTTTTAGCCGCAATATACAGATTGGAATACCTGAACTCATTGACCAGTTTCAGCGCCAGGTTTTCATTCAGCCTGTTTCCATTGGCATAAATGTCCTCAATTACTACTCTCAAATGCTTATGGTTGCTCATCATACCTATTTATGTCACGGGTAATATTTAGAATTTTTGATATTGGCCCAAATCGAAATATCCCATTGAGTCCAGCACTTCAAGGCTGGATTTGAAATGACCGTAGTCCTTCGGATATTTGGAAAGATACCTGAAAATGACCTGCAGTTCCTCCTCATATAGGTCGCTTTCATGATATGCCCTGGACAGGTATAGATACACTCTGAAATCATCGGCATCCTCTTTAACAAGTCCCTTGAAGAACCTGATTGCATTTTCATAGTCGCTGTCGTTGAGATAATCCAAACCCTCCTTAATGTCAGCCTTTGACCTTACAAAATCCTTTAGGTCCTCGGGGATGAACTTGCTTGTGAGGACATAGTTTTTCAACCGGTTGTCGATGAAATATGTCTTGCAGTAGTCCTCCACAAACCTCATTCCCCTTCCGTGAGTCTGAACAAGCCTCAGGCTTGTCTTGTAGTCATACCACTCGCCGTCAAGGGCAATGCGTGACTTGACCTGCTTGCTTCCCAAATCAGGATAGGGAATCTTGTAGACTATCTGAAACCTGCACTCGTCGCCCGGCAGGTCCACGCCCTCATCCATTGAAGGGGAAACCAGAACCAATGCTTCATCGCTTCTTTTGAACTCCTCCAATATTTCAGAGCGGTTTTTGGTGTTGTGGGCAATCAGCCTGTCGCTTCTGACATTGTCCATTATGAAGCACATGCATTCGCTGCTTACGGTGTGGATTATTCCCTTCTCGTTTTCATGACTGGACAGGATGTCCTCCAATAATTCAATTGTCTTTGGAGCATTCAGCCTGATATAGGATTTTGATAGATTATACTCGTTTGAAACTATTATTGGGTTTCGTGCATTGTCAAATGGAGTTCTTCGCCTGATTGCATATATCTCAGAGGGGTCAATTCCAAGCCATTTTGCAAAGAGCTCATAATCCAGTATGGTGGCGCTCATGAAAAGCGAAACGTCGGCAAAGTCAAAGAGCGTGTTTACCGCATAGCTGTCCACCTTAACCGGCTTGAACTCCAGGGTTTCGAACTCCTCATCATAATCAATTATCCAGCTGTCGGGGTCATAGTTGATGTTTTCAACGAACCTGTTGCAGTCGCTGATCTTCTGCTTTAGGGCAGAGATCTTTTCAAGCAGGACCGGCTTGTTTAGGTTCTCGATTTTTGACAGCTCAGTGATGTATGCTGACTTTATCTCCTCGATGAATATGATCCAGTCGTTATAGCTGCCGTTATTCAGGTCATCTATCGTATCGTCCGTCAGCTCATAGCGGATGTATTCCTTAAGGTCGCTTTTGGCAAATTCAAGCTTCAGCTGACTCATAAGCATTGACTCGAGGTTATGTGCCTCATCACATATGAGCAGTTCCCTTTTTGTGAAATCCTCAACGTAATTGAGTTCCAAAAACATGTAATGGTAATTGGCAATGACGTTCTTTGCGTTCAATGCATCGTATTTCTGGGCGTAGTAATGGCATGTCGGAGGATTCTCGTTTTTTATTGAGTATGGACAGTTGAATCCCTCAACGATGCATTTGCCCTCCTCGCAGGACTGGTGCACATTCTCCTCAAGATAGCTTCTGCATTGAAAGTTGGACCTTCCCTTTACGAGTTTGAAGTTTTTGAAATCCTTAAGGTATTGGTCCTGAAGCTGTTTGGTGACGGTCAGTATGTATGATGATTCGCTCATGTTGGCCAGTGTTGCTGCTATTGCTGATTTTCCGGTTCCCGTACCCGCTTCCAGCACGATGTAGCGGTATCCCTTGGCAATGGCTTTGCGGATTTCTGAAATGGTTTCCAACTGGGCGTCCCTGGGCCTTTCGAATGGGAAATTGCGGACCGCTTCCGGGTCTATTTCTGAATAGTAACTGTACTGCCAATCCATCAAATCACAAGATAATCATTATTATGACTAATTTTAATCCTCAATATTTAAATGGTTTAACCGAGAGCGCTTGGAAACTAATCGTAATCGTTGACGGAATTAATCAGGTTTGACATGTCATCAAAGAGGCTGTTGATTTCATTGTCATCTGACTTTTCCATTGTCAGGACCAGCTCGTTTGTCAAATCGTCAAGCTTTGAGATGATTTGCCTTAGGACGCTGATTTTGCTTTTGATTTCGTTTTCGATTTTAGGGGAGTAGTCGTTGGCCAGGTTGATCATTGTCAGTGCGGAATCGGATTGGTGGTTGAACATTTTTGTTGACTTGTCCACCACGCCGATGAATCTGGAATAGGTCAGTTGAGGCGGTTCGAAGCGCTTTTCAATCAAATCACGGGTATGCGCCTCCTTAACTTCATATTCCCTTATCATGTCCTCAATCTGGGTTTTGTATCCCATGTATTCCGGCACGGATCCTGGAGTTTCAACCGGCCTTTTAATTTCAGGTTTTGGTTTCGGCATCTCCTTCGGCTTTGGAATTTCCCTTTTCGGATTGACGGGATATGGATTGGTCAGCTTATGAATTCCGTATCCTATGAGGAATGCAGGAACTTCAAAGAACATTCCGAAGAGAATCACCGCAAATAAGCTTTTGGCAGTTGGCAGGAAACATGCGATGGCTGCGAAAAGCAGAAAGATGAGATGTGAAATTATCTTTGTCTTTGAAAGCACAAACTGGCCTGTCTTCTTGTTCTGCCAAAAGAACAGCAAATGGTATAAGTCCTGCAGAACTCCATAATCGTTATAGTCCAGTTTGCTTTTTGATGGATTTGACCTCAGGTTATGAATGGCAAAACCCAGGAAAAATATCAGGGCGCCGATTATTGCTCCAATGATGATTATCGCAACCGGAGCGTTTGAAAGTACACACATTGATGCCAAGAGAAGGAAAGCTGAAATTCCGGCCAGTTTTGACTTGGACAAGATGTATTGGCCGTCATAATCCCAATAGAACAGTTTATGCACTGTTGAAGGCTGTGACCTTTGCACCACGACCTCCGCTTTCTGTATGAATTCGTTGCTGCCGCATTTCTGACAGTATTTTGCAGTGACTTCCACTGTGTTTCCGCATTTCTTACAAGTTTTAGTCTTCATTTTCATCAACCAGGAAATCCTCAAATGTTAATGTGTTAAGTTCTTCATCGGTAATCTCCTTTTGAGGAGCGAGCCTGTTTGCCTGTGCGGTCAGCACCTCCTCGAAGAGGTTGCGCACGGCACGGCCGTTTGCAAAGTTGGCGGGCTTGTTTTCAACCAGCCTGTCAAAGTATTCCTCAAGATACTTGCAGCCGGCCTTATCGACCCACAGGTTGGCCTCATCGGCCATGAGTATGAATATGTCGTAGAGCTCTTCGGCAGTGTAGTCCCTGAACTCCAGGAACTTGTTGAAACGTGACTCGAGGCCGGGATTTGAGTGTAGGAACCTGTCCATCAGTTCAGTATATCCGGCGACAATCACTATGAAATCGTCCCTGTTGTCCTCCATGGCCTTGAGAATCGTGTCAATCGCTTCCCTTCCGTAGTCGTTCTCGCTGGTGGATGCAAGGCTGTATGCCTCATCTATAAAGAGTATTCCGCCCAACGCTGACTGGATTACCTCCTGTGTCTTTATGGCGGTCTGGCCGACATATCCTCCAACAAGACCTGACCTGTCGGTTTCAACCAGATGTCCCTTGCTCAAAACGCCAATCTGCCTGTAGATTTTGGCAAGAAGGCGTGCAACAGTGGTCTTTCCGGTTCCAGGGTTTCCGCTGAACACCAGATGCAGGCTCATGGCGGGCTGCTTTATTCCACGGGATTCGCGTATTTTCCTTATTTGGACTAGATTGATCAGTGAATTTACATCCTTTTTAACGTTTTCAAGACCTATCAGCTTGTTCAGTTCGGCCAGATAGTCCTCAAGTGACTCCTCTTCCTCTTCGATTTCCTCCTCAGCGTCAGGGATATTCAGAGTGATTGGCCTTTCGGTGATGTTTGCGTACTTGTCCTTTAAAAATCCTATGCATTCATTGTAGTCGCCAAGCACCTTCTCATCCAGCCGGTTGTCCACGGTTATGAAGAACTTGCCGAAAAGCTTGAAGCACTCGTAGAGCTCGTTTGCTGAGTTTAGGTTATGCATGTCAAAGCCCTGGCCGAATGAATCCAGTTCGCTCAGGCACTTGAATGACAGCAGTTGAGTGGAGTCCAGTTTCAAATCTGAGAGGTTATAAATATCATCCTTCGTATATGTGGAGCCAAGCAGGGTGTTTATGAACTCAAGCTCGTTGTCGGTAATCACCTCATCGCCCAATCCGAGATAGGCAAACCACTGGAAGAGATCGTCAAGGATGACGCTTTCCAGGGATACGTCCAGGTCATTCAAGGATTCGCAGTATGGCCTGAAAACGTTTAAGGTGTTCACCAGAAACTTCAATTTGGCTAGTTCATTGCTCAGATAGCCTATGTCTATCTTGTCGACTTGAGAACCGCATGTCGGGCATGCGGTCTGTGAGTTGTCAAGGATTTTTCCACAATTGTTGCAAACTGTCCACTCTAACATGTACAATAGTATATTTAGAATAAGTTATAAATTTGTGGGTATTCACAGCATGAAAGCATAATCCCTCGCATTTTTGAATGCGGGATTGTCAAGTGCCAATCCGCCATATGCCTCAAGCAATGCCTCTCTGCCTATTAAATAGTCATCGGAACCTGGATTAATTATTATGCCGTCCATGTCACTTTTGAGGACAAATTCAAGAAACTCGCCAAGCAATGCAACCTGGCAGTAGCAGTTCATCTCGGATTCCTCATCGAGACCTTGCCTTATTGCGTCTGCGCTTGTGAAAAGAACTCCAAATTGGGTTTCCTCATCGCCTGTTGTGCACAGGAGAAATTCCCCCGCATCCTCACTGGATATCACTCCGTTTTTGGCATAGACTGATAGGTCCTCCTCGCTTACGACGGCATTGAGCAGTGTGGATTTCTGAAGCTCAAGCATAAGCGCCTCAAAGCTGTCGTCATCGCTTTTTAAAAACTCAATCAATGAATCGTTTGAGGCTTCTTGGGCTATGTTCAGGAGCCTTTCGCCATCGTATCCTTCAAACTCATCGTCTGTCTCAATAACCGGAGGCAGCGGCAGGTTCACCAATATGTCCCTTTCCAGAAGGAAATCAACGCTATCGGGATTGAAGAGTATTCCGTCAAGCTCGCTGTCGTTTAAAAGGTCAATGTAGATCCTGATGTCATTTGCAATGGGGCTGAATTCGCTGTCCTCACCGTAGCATTCGATGAATGCCTCATCATCGCTGAAAAGCGGCAGGACGTCGATTGATTCATCATCAGATGTCAATATATCAAAACTCAGTGTATCATCCTCAATTATTCCCGGAATAAGTAAATTAGAAACGCCCAACTCCTGCACGAATTGGATAAAAAGATATTCAGGCACTTCATTTCCATCCTCGAAGTAGCCTCCGATTTCATTGAACTTGCTTACCAAATGATTGTTAGTCACGTAACTTCTCTGCATAATTATCACTTGATAAAATGTAAGGTATTTATTATATATATAAATTGTTAGCAATAAGGGCAATATTTATACAATCTCATTAAAAACTGTTAACAATACTGTAAAAAACCTATTATTTAACCTAATAGAAATGATAATAACATGGAAAAACTTAATGAAGATGAAATGTGGGCCATAATAGGCTTTATCAAGGTCTCACAAACCAGATACGCCACATTGAAGGCACTTGAAGACAATTTCCTGATACCGAGCGAAATCGCCAAGAAGACAAACATCAGGGTCACCCAAATATCAAACTCACTTCATGACCTGAAGGAAAAGAATCTTGTCGAATGCAAAAACGAGGAAGCAAGCAAGGGCAGGATATATCAGAACACCGAACTGGGCTCTGCCGTCCTAAAGATTCTTGAAAAGTGAACCGACCGTCACTCAAGCCTAGTCCTCAACAGCCTGACCGCAATTGGAGCAGAATTGCGCATCCGCATCCAGTTTCTCACCGCAATTGGTGCAGTACCTGTCATCACTGTAAATCAAGGCCTTTCTGATTTCAAGCTCCTCCTCGGAAATCTTTCCCTCCTCAAAGAGTGCGTACAAATCCATCAGATCATCAATCTCGTCACGGTTCTGATTCTCGATGTTGTCCTCAAGAATCTCCATTAGGGGCACGGCCTTGCTTTCATTGATTTCAAAGGTGAACTCATCATCATAGGTGTCAATTGTGATCTTGTTTTTGGACCATCCACCTTCGGAAATGTTGATTTCAGACATTTCAGAGTACAATAACTTCTCCTTGGTCTTTTCAATCACCACGCCGTCATGCTCTAAAAGCAGGTCTGTTCCGATCCATTCGCCGTTCTGGAGTATGTTGATCCAGACCCTTTCCTGCCTGAAGATGTTCTCCTTTTCCCTCTGGTTTTTGGCAAGACGGAGGTTTATTGAATCAAGCGAGCTTTCAAACTCCTCAATCAGCTCAGCGGTGATTTCATCATTTTTTATTTCAAGGCTTTTGGAGTTCAGAAATTTTAAAAAGAGTTTGTTAGGGGAACCTAATGGTGTTATCAAATCATAGTCTTCCAGCAAATCCATATTCTGATTATAGATTTCATTTGAGGAATTCCTGAAAAAGTTCTTAAGTTCCATACACTAATATCTATGACTTTGAAATTTATAAATATTTAGAAAATGAAAAAAAGATGCAATGTATAATTTACATTGCTTTGAAAAATCATCCGTAGGTCTCGCCGACCCAACCCATGTTGACGCCGTTCACGGCTCCGCAGTACTCGCAGACATCGGTGTCGTCGTCGTTCATCTCGCCGCAGTAATCGCATTCCCACATCTTCTCACCTCACTCATAGTCGTCGGGATCCACATATCCCAGCTCTTCCGCATCGTCAAAATCAAGCATGTCATCACCGAAATCGTCAATCTCAAATATATCCCAGTCCGGGCTGTCTGACAAGTCAGAGCCGCAATTTTCACATGTTGCCCTTTCGGGGCTGTTCAAGTGTCCGCATACGTTGCATGTAATCATGTTATCACTACCTGTTATACACAAGTTGTTATTAGGTAGTATATTAAGGTTTTGATATTTGGTGAAAATTTTTTGTCGAGTAGAGAACTTTATTTTAAACATCCAATTGGAATAACTTTAACTCCATCTTTTCTAGTATACGCTATTTCTCCCCCAGTCAAAACAGCTAAAAAACTAGGATTTCTAATTTCATCATTAGCTTCGATTAATTTATTTACCTTTAGTAGATTTTGAGCGCCTTCTTCTATTTTAGTTTTTCCTAATTTACATTCTATTAAAGCATATCTTCCATCATTGAGGTGTACAACACAATCAACCTCAGTATCTGAATTGTCATGATAATAGGATATTGAACCTCCAAATTTAGAAGTGTATACACTTAAATCGCGAATGCATAGATTTTCAAAAATAAAACCGAAAGTTTTTAAACCATCAATTGTATTAAAAGCTTTTGGACTCATATTTAATGCAGCTACCGCAATAGAAGGGTCAATAAATACTTTTTTATTTCCAGACCTCATTGATGATTTTGACCTAATGTTTGGAGCCCATCCGCTTAAATCCTCAATAACAAATAAACGTTTCAAAGAATCGACATATGAATAATATGTAGGTTTGCTAATATCCCCAAAGTTTGCGGAAATATCTGCCATAATTGTTGTGTCTTTAGCTAAAGTGGAATTATTTCTAGCAATAGCTTTTAAAATGAGTTTAACTCTATCTGAATCACGTTTAACACCATCAATTTTAGAAATATCACTTTCAGATATGTTATCTAAATAATTATATGCAATTAATAATTTATCTTTATCGTTCTTTTTGTTTATAGAATCGGGCCAACCTCCACGACATGCTGCAAAAATTAAATCATCCATTGTTAAATCAGATTCAATACCATCAATTTCCATTTTAGGATTGTCAAATAATTCCTCAATAGAAATTTTCCCATTTGATTCACCGCTTTCATATAAACTCATAGGCCTCATAAGTAGCCTGTGAATTCTACCAGTTCCTGAATGCATAATTTTTGATTCATCAACTACAGTAGAGCCAGTTAATATATATAATCCCTCACCTTGAAGTTCATCAACAGCATTCCTAACCCCATCCCATAAAATTGGTGCCATTTGCCATTCATCAATCAATCTAGGCTTCTCACCTTCCAATAATTTAGAAGGCCTAATATCTAACCACATTTGATATTGCTCTTGTTTATCAATATCCTGAAGTTTTAAAACACTTTTTGAGTATCGTTCCGCAGTAGTTGTCTTACCACTCCATTTAGGGCCAACAATAAGTACTGCACCAATAACATTCATCCATTGATTTAATTCATCATCCAAATATCTGGCTATATATTTCATAGAAGCACCCATTTAACTATTTTTTGATAATATATTTAACTATTTTTTGATAATATATTTAACTATTTTTTGATAATATATTTAACTATTTATAGATTTACAACATTTATTTCAAACAGTGGTAGAAATAAAAAAATATGAAAAATAAAATAATTCATATTTTATCACTCCATTGATTTATTCGATGGTTTTAGATAGTTAAATATTGGTTTTATTTCTATTTAAAGCTTATTGAAGCCATTGTGAAAAATTGTTACGATTAAAACATCATATATAAATTTTACTATTTAAAATAATAAAAATAAGTTATTTAAATTGAATATTATAAAAAATAAGCAAAAAGAACGTTTATTCCCTTACATAATATACGTAAAAAAAGAAAAAAGGATTAAAAAAATTTAATCCAAATCCCCGCCCTCATGACGCTTATCTGCCAAAACCTCCATTCCGGCAAAGACAAGGCCCGTAAAGACAAATGTCAAGTGAAGGGCGATTCTCCAAAATTCCATATGAGGATCCAGCGAACCCGCATGCAGAAAGTCCTGCAAAAGCTCCACCAGAGAGATTGCAACGATTGAACCGATGATTTTCAGCTTAAGACCTGAAAAGTCAAGGCTTCCCATCCATGAAGGACGGTCAACATGGTCCTGCGCAACATCAATCTTGGAAACGAAGTTCTCATAGCCTGAAAAGGCAACGAGAAGAACAAGATTGGCAAGCAGGGACAGGTCAAGCAGCTCCAGAATCTGAATGATCCACTCGTCATAGTCCAGCGTTGACATTATCATGACAAAGTCAACGACGTTCATGACGAACTTGCAGAGAATCAGGAAGAGCACGAAAACCAGGATAATGTAAATAGGGGATAGAATCCACCTTCCCGCATAAAGCAGCTTCTCACTGTAGTCCTCTATGTCATCCCTTAATGAAATGATATCACCTTTAAATCTTTTAAGAATTCAAGAATTCTCTATACTATTTTATTTCTTTAATGGGATATAACTCAAATAAACGAAATGCTTTATATATAAGGTATTTATTACATTGGAGAGAAATTAAATCGGAAATAAAAATCGTTGAATGTGAAGTGTAATACTAATGAATAAACATCAATTATTATTTCAAATAATTCTCAATGAAATTATTAAAAGCCATATTATCTACAAAACCTGCACTATAAACAATACCCGCTCTTTCATATCTTCTGTGATAAGTCTGAAGGCTTGATTCATAGGATGAATCCAGTTCACGGTCGTGTTTTTCACGTGCAAGTTTTTTGCAGACTGAGGGAATGATATTAGAACATCTATAAGATCTTGAGCGTGTCCTTTGGCGGTTAGGCTCATAATCCTCTGAAATTGAAACCACACGATAAACGATTCTGCAATTCTTTAAAAAGTTACGAATATCTAAGTATTCAACATCACCCTTATTTTTCTCATAATATTCCTCATAGATTAACGGTAATGCTATTGTTACTGTCTCTAAAGGTTTAGCTGCAAGACCATTGAGCATTCTATCTGAGTATTTTAATAGAATCTTATCTAATAAGAACAGTTCATGTTCAAGCTCGTCATTATAGTTTTTATTGTTTAAATTGTCAATGACTTCCACCAATGTGCACTTGCTTGAGTTTCTGCATAACAGGTCTCCCTTAAACTCTATCAGGAAAATGAAGAAGTTCTCTCCGACTTTTTTGTACCATATGGCATCTGTTGTCTTTGGAGTAATCATCAAATTTCCTTCCCTGAATATTTTACAGGAATGGCAGATGTCATCTAACGCATACATTTTAAACTCGTTTTTGCCGTCTTCCATAGGCAGGATTGAAATTCCCTTTGTATTTTTGGCTATTTCATGAGCCTTTTTGTAAAACTGGGGGAATGAATCCAAGAATTCCACAAATTTAGTTTCATCAGCTGTTAATGTCATTTTTACTCCTTGAACAGTATTTTGGCTTTGAGCTTGTCAAGTTCATCATATGGCCTGGTCAGATTCTCATAGACTTCCCCCATGTTTTTTGGGTTGATTTTCTTGAAGTTGTACTTGCCATTGCTTTGTTTTTCAGTTAGGTAAAAATTTGTTTCATTTAACAGATCATAATATTGTGAGTAAAGTGAAATTGCTTCAATAAACATTGGACTATGAGAGTTTAGATATATATGAATGTTTAACTCTTTTGCAAGTAAAACTAATACTTCCGCATATTTGATTTCCCATTCAGGATGAAGGCTGGATTCAGGTTCATCTATGATTAAAAATGCGTCTTCTTTTAATTTATTGTTTTGAAGTAAAAGTTGTATAATTCCAATTTCTTTGATTCCTGATGAATTTTCCTGTGACATCAGACAATCGCTTTTAATAATGTTCTGGATTTTTGATAGAATGACAGAGTCATTATTTAAAATATCTTCTTCTAAAGCTTCCTTAATATGAACTATATGGTCCAATCTCAGTATTTCCAAATCCTTTAAATCGAAAACAGAAATATTATCAATATAGAAAATATCAGATGGGATAAAATCAGTTTCGAATTTAATATTTGAATCATTTAAATCTGATAGTTCTTCACTGTCAAGCAGATAATCTATTGATTCATCGTTGATTTCTGATTTCAGATAACAGTATAATATTTTAGATACTGTTGATTTGCCACTGGAGTTGACTCCACCAACAACATTTATCCGTTTAATATTGATTTTAGCATTATTTATTTGTCTAAAATCATTTATTTCCAAATCCATATAATCCCCTATTAGAATTGTTGTTTACAGATATTTTTGTATTTACAGTACTTGCAATCATCACATTTGCAAGATTCGAAATTATCATCATGAATATTTTTGGCAACACGTTCCAATTCACATTTTAACTCTTCAATGTATGCCTCATCAATATCAATATCTTTCATTTTTTGAGATTTAATTGCATATACCTGAAGTTTAGAAATTTCTTTTCCTTCATATTCCTGATTTTGATCTCTTAGAGCTAAAACATACAAATGCAATTGTTTTTTAAACTTGTCTTCATATTTATCTTCTAAGCGTGTGTTTTTATAATCTATTATTCCCAAATTGCCATCTATTTCATAGATTAAATCAACCACACCTTTAAGAGCATAATTTTTATCTTTAAGGTAGAATGGATATTCACTGTCAAGTATTTTTAAATCTCTACCATAATTATCATAGTAATAAACTACATTTTCTATGATTTCATTTAGCTGTTTTTCATATTCAACTGGGTCTTCTTCATGCAATTCCTCATTTGATTTTTCAAATAAGTCAGTTATGATTTCTACAACTGTATCATTGCCGATGAATACATTATCATTGTTTATGATTTCCTTGTTAATTATTTCCAATGCTTTGTGAACAAATATTCCTTCATCGATTTCTTGCTTTTCGGTGATGCTAAAACCAATCTGATTTGCTAATTTATACCTAAACGGACAGTTATTATAGTTTTCTAGTGCAGTAAAGCTTAAATCAATACAGTAGGAATTATCTTCCTCATCAGGCTTTCTTGGTATTGCATCAATATGAATGTCATCTATATCAATGAATCTGCAAGCATCCAGGTTTTCATTAATTGCGCTTTCTATTCTTGCAGGTCCTTTTGGAAGGTTTTCAAATTCTCCACTTTCAAGTGCTGAGACTAATTCAGGATTAACATTATCAACCAGTGAAGATAAGATTAAAACATCCTCAGCACGAGTCATTCCAACATAAATAACCCTTTCCTCTTCCATATCATGAGATAACTCCAGACCAAATTCCTCATCATATTTAGGATAAGATAAACAGTCATATGGTGTGAAATAAACCGGACCCATATTAATCCAATCTTTTTCTTCAGGATTAATGAATTTTTTAGGGAAAGTATCTTTTTTAAATGATGGGATGATAACCACCGGAAATTCCAGACCTTTTGAACCATGAATTGTCATTATCTGAATTGCATCCTTTTTATCCTCTTTAAATGCCGAATGATTGCCGATCACACGGTAAATAAACCAGAATGCTCCCCTAATATCACGTTCATATCTTACATCAACAAAAGTCTGAAGAGAACTGGTGATTTGTGAGAGATTATTTATCTCCTCCTCATTACTTAAAACCTCATCTTCTGTTAAAAATCCAGTAACATCAGTTAACAATTTTAAATAGACTTCTGAAACTGTTGGTCTTTCATAATACTTAACATCCTCAGCATATAATGAATCTTTTAAATCATTTAACTTTCTAAAGAATTCCAAATCATCTTCATTTGTAATTCCATATTCAAGTAGGTTTTCATTTGATAAAATCGGCCTTGTCACTGAGTCAAATATCTCAATTAACATTTCCTCAGGACGGTCCTGTACAACTTTTTCAAATGATTGCTTGCCTCCAGATTTATGATCTCTTAACCATATCTGATTTTCGGTTTTAACGACTTCCTCTTCAAATTTACTCTGTAAATTATATAAGATTTCTTTAGTCTCCTCGGATAATTTAAATAGGATTTGGTCAGCATATGCTCTTAAATTCAACCAATCCCTTTCCCAGCTATTAAAGAAGATTTTGTGAGGATCATCATCGGAAACTAAATGATAGAACAATGTTAAAACGGATTTGATTTCATCTTTGTCAAGTAAATCATTAGTTTTTATTTCAACATCAATATTGTTTTCCTCTAATTTTTCAAGCAAAGGCCCAACACATTTTGAGCTGCTTGGTTTAACTGAACGGAACAGAATACCAATGTCAGATAACTTATTAATTTTCTTTTTATCTATTAAATATTTGATAATTCTTAAAATATTTTCCGCTTCAACTGCAACTGACTCTTTACCCTTACCTCTAGCAGTATTAAAATTATTCACCATATAATAAGTGTTATTATGGATTTGGCGGCCACATTTGGCTTTACCTAATGCAGATTCCTCTGGTCTTTGATGTTTGATAAAGTCTTCTGAAATATCAATGATTTCATGAGTTGAACGGTAATTAGTCGGTAAACTTTTAAATTCAAACTTATCATCGTATTTTTTTGCTAGATAAGTGAATGGATTTGTATTTGAACCTCTAAAACCATAAATACTCTGGTTGATGTCTCCCACAACAGTAAATGTTTCAGCAGTTTTCATTAACTCTTCAAACAATGCCATCTGCATTGGATCAGTGTCTTGAAACTCGTCAATTAAAATATTAGTAAATTGTGTTTTAAAATCTTCCTGTTGAGCAATTTCCAGGGCATTCTTTTGCATATGGGCAAAATCAATTGCTTTTTCACGTTTTAGAATTTCCTCATAAATTGGATAGGATTTTGCAATTTGCAGATATTTAGCATTATATTTTGATTTTTTAAACTCATCATTTTCTTTAACTTCATCATATGGATATTTTCCGTCGTTTTTCTCCATATAATCTCTTACAAATGTTACATATTCCTCACTGATTGGTCTTGTTTTTTCAATATAATCAATTAATTTATCAATATCAACATCAAAAGAACAATACTCGTTATATTTATCAGCAATATTTGGAATTTCACTGTTTGACATGTAAGCTTCCTTGACAAAGCCTAATTCTTCCATGTGTTTTCCAATAAATAGAAGGTTTTTCTCACCCGCATCATCTGAAATTAAATTTAAACCAACTTTACCATTTTCCTCTAAGATCCTACCACAGAATGCATGAATTGTTGAGATGTGCATTTTTTGAACATCACTTTTAAGCAAATCTCCTTCGGCCAATCTTTCCTGAAGCTCTTCAGCAGCTTTGGTTGAAAAAGTAATGATTAATAATGTTTCTGGATCAACTCCAAGTTCATTTACCATGTAATTGACTTTTTCAATCAATACTCTGGTTTTACCTGCACCAGGACCTGCCTCAACACTTAAAAATTTATCTCCGTCATATGTTACAACTTCCAGTTGCTCATCATTCAAATCAATGGCAATATCCGAGAACTCCGGATACATTTTTAGGAATTCCTTGAGCTCTTCCTGATCAGTATTGCCATTGAATTTAGTTTTTGGCGAATAATCCTCAATTGTTATGTCGAGTTCATTAGGAATCGGGTAATTCTTTAATAGGGAGGGCAATTCATATCCATTTCTGGCGCAAGTCTCTTTAATCTGTTTGTATGATCCGAATAACTTTTGTTTTTTGATTATATATGACATATTAACTCCTTTGAATGTTTATAAAAAGCATAAGCAATATGAAAAATGTAATTTCACTTAAAACACTATTAATCAAGTTGCGGATTGAAAAATGTATCCTCAACATTTTCTTTTTTAAGTTCCTCGATTTTATCATCGCTTAAAACTTTAGCAATAACTGAATCCTTAGAGACAAACTTAACCTCACAGTAGCTGACATCACCTATTTTGTCATAAATTCTGCCGGCGCTCATAGTCCCCTTAGTCACTGTGTTAGCACTATTAGCAATGTATCCGGTTTTACCAATATATTTATTCTCACATGCAATAGCCTCAAGGTCATAATCATTATCAGGTTCTTTAACTAATCTTACAATAGACCCAATTTTAAAAACCTTATTACCTTCATAGTTTTTTAATCCAACAATAGTAGTGTATAGCTCTTTATCATCCATTTTATCACCAGAAATATAACTTGTGTTTATTTATGTTTTAATATATTATAAATTTTTCAATAGTTTAGTGGAAAATCTTTTGGAATATCCATTTTAATCTATATCTTGACTGTTCAAAGGCCATAATCCATGTTTTAGTGGAAACTCCTTTGCAATCTCATTAGAAAAAGAGTTGCTACAAGAGCAAATGCAGTCACAATCCTTGTTTTAGTGGAAACTCCTTTGCAATGGAAGTATGTCTCAATGTTTCAGTTGAAAGAAGAAAAAGGTCACAATCCTTGTTTTAGTGGAAACTCCTTTGCAATAAAAAAAAGAAAAAGAATTTGTAGGGGGGAAAATTTGTCACAATCCTTGTTTTAGTGGAAACTCCTTTGCAATGCTAAAAAAGCGCTAAAAAGTGAAATAAGCGTTCTAAGTCACAATCCTTGTTTTAGTGGAAACTCCTTTGCAATAGTTAAAATCTCCTACAGAAAATTAGCAAGAATCGAAAGAGTCACAATCCTTGTTTTAGTGGAAACTCCTTTGCAATGGAAATTTGGCACGACTATAAAAACGACATGGAGAGAGTCACAATCCTTGTTTTAGTGGAAACTCCTTTGCAATTTAAGGAGAATGAGGCAAAAGCCAAGTTTCGTGAAGAGTCACAATCCTTGTTTTAGTGGAAACTCCTTTGCAATACAATAAAAAATTTGTAAACAAAACAGTTAAACAATGTCACAATCCTTGTTTTAGTGGAAACTCCTTTGCAATACAAACTATGGATAAATTATTTGAGAATATTGAAAAGTCACAATCCTTGTTTTAGTGGAAACTCCTTTGCAATTTAAAATAGCGTACGTGTCCCGTTTTGACTTAAAAAAGGTCACAATCCTTGTTTTAGTGGAAACTCCTTTGCAATATAAGATGTGGTATTTATGAATAATAAAACTAAAATGTCACAATCCTTGTTTTAGTGGAAACTCCTTTGCAATTGCAGTTAGAATACGAAGCGCAACACGATGTTGATTTCGAGTCACAATCCTTGTTTTAGTGGAAACTCCTTTGCAATAGAAGTTGTAGGAATTGGAAAGAATAGTATCTGCTTAAGTCACAATCCTTGTTTTAGTGGAAACTCCTTTGCAATTTAAAGAAAAACAACATGGAGATACTGTTTTAACTAATGTCACAATCCTTGTTTTAGTGGAAACTCCTTTGCAATTGATGCAACAGTTACCCCTGCAATGAAAGAAAGAAGGGGTCACAATCCTTGTTTTAGTGGAAACTCCTTTGCAATAAGTTGGAGCGAAAGACATAACAAAGTAGTTGGAATTAGGTCACAATCCTTGTTTTAGTGGAAACTCCTTTGCAATGAATTGAAAAAGACAATAAAAAAGCAATGTTTTGGTGTCACAATCCTTGTTTTAGTGGAAACTCCTTTGCAATGACAATATAAATAAAGGATACAACAATGACTTTTTAAAGTCACAATCCTTGTTTTAGTGGAAACTCCTTTGCAATTCCAAGTATTCTTGAATAAATCTGTTGCTAAACTTGGTCACAATCCTTGTTTTAGTGGAAACTCCTTTGCAATATTTTTTTGTAGTAATTTACCAAAACCTTTATATAGTCACAATCCTTGTTTTAGTGGAAACTCCTTTGCAATTTGCAAAACAAAATCGTTGACGATTCTTTCACCGAGTCACAATCCTTGTTTTAGTGGAAACTCCTTTGCAATATTATTAAAAAATAAGAACGGAGAACTTAGTATGGTCACAATCCTTGTTTTAGTGGAAACTCCTTTGCAATAGACGAATTTGTGACCCCAGATTGTGGAATGGGATACGTCACAATCCTTGTTTTAGTGGAAACTCCTTTGCAATATGGGTGTCTCAGACGGTGTAATAGAGGAAATAGAGTCACAATCCTTGTTTTAGTGGAAACTCCTTTGCAATCCATGCATACGAATACACAGCTGACAGGCTGGCGGAGTCACAATCCTTGTTTTAGTGGAAACTCCTTTGCAATTTTATAAGCAATGGTGAAATATGGTATGACTACAAGTCACAATCCTTGTTTTAGTGGAAACTCCTTTGCAATAAAAAAATGAGCAACTGCATAAACATAAAAGTAACGTCACAATCCTTGTTTTAGTGGAAACTCCTTTGCAATAAGAGATGATAAGGTGATTATTATGAGTGGAATTAAGTCACAATCCTTGTTTTAGTGGAAACTCCTTTGCAATCTTCAAGATTGAGGCTATTGATTACAAGGCTAAAAAGTCACAATCCTTGTTTTAGTGGAAACTCCTTTGCAATTGAATTCGATATGTATTATGAGTTCTGGAAAAATTGTCACAATCCTTGTTTTAGTGGAAACTCCTTTGCAATTTTAAAAAAATAGTTCTTTTAGTGTAATCAAAATAAGTCACAATCCTTGTTTTAGTGGAAACTCCTTTGCAATTTTAAAAAAATAGTTCTTTTAGTGTAATCAAAATAAGTCACAATCCTTGTTTTAGTGGAAACTCCTTTGCAATAGCGGAAAAATTTTCTTATTTTACACTATAACTTGCTCAGAAGCCTGTGATTTTCAACCTTAATGTGGGAATCTAAAATTTAAACCATCATATATAAAGATTCGCACACTTAATATAAATACTTTATTAATTAATCCTCAAATGAATAATAATTAAAAAAGGATAAGAACAGCTGAGTTACTAAATCTTAAAATTAAAGCACTTTCCTTATCTTTATTTTAGGTTTATCCAAAAATAAATTAAAATAAATTTTTAACAAAAATTAGGTTATTATCTAAAAATAGTCAAAAAAGTGGAGGTTGCCACATTTTACCATCTAATATAAAATGTTTTATAAGGGGTTTGATACATCAAAAAGTTCACAATATTTTTAGATTCAACTTCAATAAAATCAGAATAAGTTTTTTGAATTCCATCAAATGTAACGTTACCATTTAATTTATCCAAGACCGTTTTGACAAGTAATTTTCTACACTCTTCACCAATGTATACGAAACCATCTTTCACATCAAAATCATCCTTATCAACTTGACCCAAATTTAACAGTCGAAGTAATGACCGATCAACGACCTGTTGCCTGAACTCTTCCATGACATCAAAAACCAGACTTGTTCTTCCATACAAATCAGCATGTAAAAATCCAGCATAAGGATCAAGACCAGACATATGAAGCGATTTTAAAACTTCAGATGCTAAAATTGCATATGAGTAATTTAACATTGAATTAAATAAATCCTGTGCTCCCTTACCGCTTCGATGAGTAAAATTGAAGTCATCAGCAATGACGTATCTAATTCCCTGCCAGTACACCTGCGAAGCCATACCCTCTATGCCAAATATTTCGGAACGTATTTTATCGGAGGGTCTATTTTTTATTTCAGCCAAAGCCTTTGATAGATTATCTAACTTATTTTTCTGAAAATCTAAAAAATTAACTCCTCCTCTATTTCTGGATAATGCGCCTAAAAGGGATTTTTGATTTTTGATTTTGGATTCAATGAATTTTTTAGCTAAATAACCACTTCTTGAATCGTTTAACGATTGGTACTGCTGTTTTCTAATCTGAACATTGTTATGTTCCTTTGAAGCCAATCTGTATTTGATTTCACCTCTCCAATTAACTGCTATCAAATCAACATTAGCTTCCGCAAGTAGTGCAATTGCATCAAATGTTATTGCCCCCTTGCCTAAAATAACAATTTGTTTTAAATCCTTTGGCAAAAAGTAATCAATTTCTTGACCATCTTCTTTAATAACAATCTGATTATCACGTTTATTAATTGTCTTATTAAATCCATCAATTATTAATCTCATAAAAATCTATAAGTTAAGTCATCTTGTGGAATATCTGCATCGCCAGAAATTAAAATCGATTCTTTGCAACTTCCACACATTGGAAAAATTATAATGCTGTCAGTTTCATTAGATAAATAGACTTCAATCTCCTCCGCCAAATCTAACCTTTCATTTAATTCAAGGTATCCAATGAAAACCGATTTTTGAATCCTCTTAAGTCCATAGTATTGGAGTCTTTTAATTAGATTAGACCTTGAAGCAGTATCTGATATATCATAAACAACTAATGTTAACATTTATTCCTCATCAAAGATTTGCTTAACGCAACCAAAACCCTGTGAAACCCCTTTACCAAGTCCAAAGTAATCCGGAATGTCATAGTGAACTTTAAACTCTCCTATAAACGCATTCATTTTAACCCCCTTGTATTCAACAATCTTTTCTTCAAAGTGAGTTTTAGCATATAAACGTTTATTTACTATTATTCCGAGACCCTTTGACATTGAAAGCAAATTGCCAACGAGAACCCTGTTTAGAATTTCCTTTTTTTCTTTCCAGTCTTTAACATTAGTGTATTTTTGATAATTGTTTTGGTTGAGACCTAACCATGGAGTTATGAATTTATAGTGCTTTTCCTCTGAGCTTGGCTTGATATCAACTTCCTTTTCATGAATAAGTTTTTCCGTGATTTTATATTCCTTATCTAAACTCAAAGTAGATAATTCAGGAGCGATCTTTTTAATTAAATCCGCCCCCTCATCAATTCCAACAATGACGATGTCTCCATTGATAATTTTATACTGCACATAAGGATATGAATATAAGAATTTATCATTAGCATAATGGTTATGGAGAATTGGGTATTCCTTGAAATTATTTCCAATAAATCCTCTTACCTTTGTTGGACTTGCAGTTAACTTTAAATCTGTTTTTAATATTAAATTTACCATATTGTATTTCATAATATCATTCAAATTTTGGGAATTCGGCCATATCCATATATTTTATTAAATCAGGAAATGCCCTTTTTGCATAAGTTACAACCTGAGAATATAACTTTTCTGCTTTTTCCTTATCAATTGGTTGAAGACCATGCGCCAGTATAGACCTATTTCTTGAACTGAGATTGTTCTTTATATCTTCATCGGCTAAATAATTTTTTGCATACTGGGACCCTAATGCTGATAAAAGTTCATAACTTTTCTTCAGACCAACACCAAATGTTTTTCCAGAGTTAACATATTCATTCCAATCCTGAACAAGAAAATCGGCATCAGCATTGTATTTGGCTTTTAAATCATTTTTATTAATTTTAAATTCAGCATTCGATTTTAAAATATTTTCATCAATGATTTTTTCTTCGGTTAATGTTACCTGAGCTATTAACTCAATACAGCGATATAATCTTGCAACTGCATCATCATATTTGCCTTCCTCAATTCTTCTATAGGAATTATTCAATAAATCAGGCAAATAATATGGAACATCAGTCAACTTAAGAACACCACGCCTTGAAATCTTTAACTTTAGAAATTCAATATTTTCTTGAATTTGCGGTATAAATTCAGGAAAATTTTCATTTAAATACTCCTTAACATATTGAGAAGAATTAATTTCATCTATAATTTTTGATAAGATACTATTTAGTGTCTTTTTTTCTTCTCCTACATTTTTAAATTTATCCCATAAATCATAAACATTGACTATTTCCAAATAAATTTCCACTAACTCTTTAAGATTTTCTGATTCAAGCTTTTCAATTGCTTTCATAAAATTTGTTTTAGCCGCCTCAAATTGATACTTATTGAAGAAATCCATTCCACGATTAAATTCCATTACCGCAAAAACATCATAGGGATCCCTTTGGTCTTTTATTTTTTCAAAACCCGTTTGGACGATGCCCAATCCGTTTTTGTCACGGCCCGCTAAATTTTCAGTTCCCACATAAGAGTATGTGCATTCTTCACCTATAGCAGCTAAGACCAATCCTGAAACCATAGGTTTTGTTCCGCCAGTGAAATCAACATGAATCTCATCATATTCCTTACGTAATTCAAGAATTATCTCCCTAGATTTTGCAAAAGCATCCTCTAAGCTTTCATGATTTTGTACGATTTTTAATTTAAATTGATCCTCACTTAAACCGGAAACTATTGCAATGTCTTGAGCTATACCAATTGAATCATTTGAGCACAAAAAGTATGTGAAGTCAGGATTGAAATTTTCAATACAAAAAATAAGTGGTTCGGGAGAACCACCGCAACTTAAGATTAAAGCTTTCATATCTAAACCTCTTCAAATGAAAATTGGACCCAACCTAAAGGAAGACCACCAACTTGAGTGATTTTCCTGGATTTAGGGAATGAATAATCATATGTTTTTCCTCTAGTTCCATTTTTAATTTTATCAAATAAGTTTTCGTCGTATTTTTTAATTTTTAAACCAATGGTTGTAGATAAAAATCCAGAACCTGCACCCAATTTTAAAACAGGATTGTCTAAGGAGTTTTGTTTTTCTAAATTAGAGTAGAATTTATACAAATAATCAATATTATAATCCTCAGCAAATTCCTTTTCAAAATTAATTAAAGCCCTTGAAAAGACATAAATTGCTTTTTTAATATTATCCATATCAATTAGATGCTTTTTACCGTCCAAACCTAATCTTTTGAAAATATCATAATCATAATTGTTCTTAATTTCAAAAGAAAGATTATTGCCTCTGGCAATACACTCAAGGAAACTTAAAGTCGGTTCACGAGAATGCTTATTTCTAGTATAAAACTCATTATGTCCCAATCTGAAAGAGGCCATAACTGTGGCAACATCATAAATAGTTGGTGATTTAATAGTGCTTGAATCAGAAACTTGTAAAAATTTCATTATATCCCCTTGGGCAGGAGTTGGAGCTTTTCTGGATGAGAAAATCCTATTCATGAAATTAGTGTAACTTCTGTTATCAACTCTACCGTTATTTCTTAAAACATTATTAGAAATGTCTTGAATTAAATCATCATCAATTTCATAATATAAAATTGCAGATTTAATTGCGCCTTTAATAGATGTCCCCGGAATATATAATTCATTTAAGGTTTTAATAGCTTCACTAATTTCTTGTGTTGGAGAGATTTCTTTTTTAGATTTGTTAATTGCCCTATACTTCATATAAGTATTAGGAATTTTACTATCAAAATCTTTTAAATTGAAGTTAGGATTTGATAAATCTCTTAAAAATTCTTCTTTTTTATCATCATCAAGAGATAAAAAGTAATTAGAAACATCCATCCTTTTAATAATATTTAAAACATTGCCTTTTTTAGTTTTAGCTTTTGATTTCACATATTCAGAAGCGGTGTATTTTTCACCAGAGCCCACATGAACCGGAGATAAAACTTTAAGATTGCATTTATAACTTGAATTCATTATTTCATCTCCTTATTAAATCTTAATGGAAAAGCATAACCATATTCAACTGCAGGATTGATTTCACCAGATTTAACAATATTACCATAATTCATTTGATAATTAGGGAATATTGAACCTTCTTTGAAAAATCTTACCTGCTTTCTAATTTCACCGGTTTTATCCCTACCTCTTTTAGAGCCTATTTCATAGTAAGAATATTCATTGATTCTTTTTAAATCATCCTCAGTTGGAATGAATCTTGAAAGTGTAACGAACATGTTTTTATCAGAACCATCATCGAATGTGACCGTTTCATCAATTTCAAAATCAAAATGACCTTTTCCAGTTGAGATATCCCTTCCAAAACCACGATCTTTTAAGAATTTAATTGCAGATTTGAGAATACTTGAATAATCCTCATTAAATATTTGAACAAGGAAAAATAAACCCAAGTTCTTATAACTGTCTCCTTGTGTATAAAATATCTTGGTTTCGTGGATTAATCTGTTTACGCTGTTGTTTGGAAGTATATTTTCACCAAAACCAATGTCAACATCTATTTTTTCACCCATTAATAAATTTGAAAACCTGTAATAATCATCATAATTATTTAAAATATCTTTTTCAGATAATTCTCCATTAATTAGGGCATAAAAAAGTTTCTCTTCAATATAATCAACTTTCTTATAATCTTTAATTATTTGTGAATCAATACCTGATAAATCACTTCCAATAATTAATTTTGGATAAAATTTAACTTTATCCCCTTCATTGAAAATTACAGGAAATGTTGAAGATATTAAAAATGGTGGTTTATTCTCTTCAAATTCATTAATCATCTCATCAACTAAATTAGGATATAACTCGCTTATTGCATATGTTAACGCTCCAAATAAAGTATCAGAGTGTAATTTTGGAAATGTTGATAAAGGTTTAATATAAATCAACATTATTTACCACCTATTTTAATGCATTGATTACTTCAGTTATATCATCTGATTCGACAATTACTTCTTCATCGTTGTTTTCTTTGTAATAGTCACTTGTTCTTTTTGATAATTTAATATTTTCAAATTTAATTTGACCAAAACCTCTTGAACCACTTCCTCCAAGATAGTTATCTTCTAATAGTCTCATTGCATCTAAAAGATAGGAAATGTTTTCGTCATCATCTTCATATACAGAGAATATAATCTCAAAATCAAATTTGGACCCTTTCGGGATTCTTTCAATGTTTCTTGGATTTGCAGAGGAGTTAATTCTATTAATGGTGTTTTCATATTTTAATTCAGCACCACTGATTAATGATTCATTATTCCACAATTCCAAGGTTTCCTCATCAGGATATGAATCCCTTACAATGGTTCTTGTTGGGAATTTTAATTCATTTTGACTTTCATCAGCTGAAACACCAAATAATTTAGAAGCAATACAGTTAGGATCATCAGCAGGTTTACCATCATTATCAATGACACTTTGAGCGGAATCTTTATCATTTAATTCTGTTAAGAATCTAAGTTTACCTTTTAAAGATGAACCAGGGATGAATGGGTTTCCTGTTACTGAATCCCTAATAACAACATTGTCACTTCCACCAATATCTATTGCATCACTTGATCCACCAATGTGAAGACCAGTTTTACAAACAATTTTACCTTGAATTATATAATTTTCACGAAACATCCCTAATACCTCCTTCTTTGACTTTTAGATACTTCTTCTTCATATTTATGATATGCAACGATTGCTTCGAAAAATTTAACAAAAATATCAAAATTTTTCACTATGACCTCTTCATCACTTACATTATCTACTTTAGCCATTGCTGCTAAAATTACATCATAAAATGGTTTCGGCAAGTTTTTACGACCGACTGAAACTGCCATTCTTGGTTTTAATAAATAAAATTCTGTTTCAATTTCATCCCAAGTGTCCTTTTGTTCTAATTTTTTTAATGCCGCAAAGAATTTTCTAAGTTGAGTTGTGTTTAATTTTTTAGAATTTTTTGCAACAATATGCGCATAACCTGTTTCCGCATCAAGGAAATCCTTTGTTGGGATTTCACTTAATGTACCACAAGCATTAATTTTTCCTATTACATCATTAATATCTGACATTTAATCACCTTAATCTTAAACTAACCCATGACACAGGAGTTTTTATCCATGGCATGAATTTAATTCCGTTTTTATCAATTTCGTCTCGTATTTCACGATTATGAATTAATCTTAATTTATATTTAAATAATGGAATATATGATTTTGTTGATAGTCTTTTTTGAATATCCCTGTTCCATTCTGTTTCATTAGAAATATTATTGTTTTTTGTGAAATTATTCTTCCAAATATTTAGTAATGAGTGAGTAAAACCTCTAGAAATTTCTTTTGATTCATTCTTCTCCTCTAAATATTTAGCAAAATCAAATATTTCATCAAAACCCTTTTCAAGTCCATTACTTTCCCAATTGAGAGTTTCACCAAATACCGTGATTTTATCTCTTCCGCAGTCTTTTGATTTTTCAAGTTCATCATCAGCCATAACTGCAGCTTTTCCTATCGGAAATTTCGGTGAAACAATTGATATGCCTGCTGATATATTTATATCCTTATTATTTGCTGTCCATTTTTTAAATCTACTCCTAAATTCCTGTGCAAATTCAATTATATCATCATAAGGACCAACAACTAATAAGTCATCTCCACCGGAATAGTTAATATGGATTGTTGAAGTGCCTGTTCCTTTTGGAATTTCGCTTCTTGGCTTGTAAACAATTTCTTTTTTATCTTCAAAATCAAGTTCAACCATTGCAGACTCTACATCATCAACAAGGCCTGTTGTAAATGAGAATTTATCAACAATTTGATTAATACGACCGGAGAAGAATAAATCCAAATAGAAACTTAACGAGGAAATCCTAGAAATACTTGCGCCACCTTCACCATCGTTTAAGTGTTTAAACCCTTGTGAAAATATCAAACCGAGATTATCAACATCCATTTTTAATACTCCAAGCTTATTAGCTCCTTTTGAGATTTCGGCAAGATGATTGAAGTATAATGGTTTTCCATGAATATTTGGAATGCTGTTTCCAAGAACCTTAAAGTCAAATGAAACGTTTTCGTTATCAATTTCACCGACAAAATCTAAAAAATCAGCATCATTTAATCTATAAACTGTGAAGTTAACATCAGCATTTTCATTGACTAAATCAATAACATCTTTTTTAGATTTTTTAAAGATATAACCAATATTTAAGCTATCAAAGTACAATGCATCAGTTATTTTATCCTGTGAAATATACTTAATTAGATATTTTGCGTTTGCAACAGCTCCTCCCAACTTTTCATGCTCATGGCAATCATCACATAAATCTCCCTTAGATTCATTTCCACATACCGGACATAAATCATAGACTGCCCTTGAATCACTTTCAAAAATATCCTCTAAGTGATTAATGAATTTATGTTTTTTATTTTCATTTAACAATAAGGCAAGATTGGCTAAAACCTTATCAAAATTAGCTAAATCATCACCGCAAGCAGGGGTTGAAACAATATTTAAGAATAATTCAGCATTGAATTTATCTATAAAAGTTTGATTAACTTCCAGGTCAATTTTTTTAATTATTTCATTAGTTCCCGCAGTATCCGGTGCAATAATTGTAAATCGGCCACCGCCACAGAAAAGAATGTTTGAAGAGTCAAGATCCAAATCATTGATGATTTTCGATGCGATTGCCTCGCATAAAAGTGTTAAGTAAAGTGAACGTCCACGCAGTCGCTTACTCATACCGCTTTGAGCATCTTCAGGTGTTTGAACACGATAAATGAAATTTTGGATGCCTGAAATGTCCCCATTAATAATCCTGTAAACCGGTTGGTCATCAGTCTGTTTTAAATTATCCTCTTTTGAGAATAAATATCTGCAATTTGCAATAGCAAGCGTTGTCTTCAAGTGGTCATATAGGGAAATGTCACTTTCGGAGTAATACGCCGCTGACGGCACAGTTGAAGAGTATTTCTTCAATATTGCAAGAACACTTTCAATGTTTATATTACTTAAAATCTTGAATTCATTTACAAATTTAGCCCATAACTGCTGATATTCAGGAACAAGATTCCAACCGCTCATTGTCTTTTTATCCTGAGGATGTAATCCTTTTGTAAAATCCAGCTCAACTAAAGGAACATAATATTCATCATGGTCCTCGTCACTTAAGGAAATCCTTGAAAAGACAGAAGTCAATGGAGTGGCTAGAACGTCACCTTTCTCATCAGCGTCTATACGTTCCTTTGATGAATGCTCGTCAGCCTTCTTAAGGATCTTACATAAATCCGGAAAACTGGACTTTGAAGGATTGTGATGGTATAAAACTAAATCCTCAACCATATCATCAAAATAATCCTTTACAAAATCTGCTGACCATTTAGAATGAGCCCCTGAGGAACCGTAATCACTTGCATCCAATTTCTCATATTTTGAATCATATGCATGATTAGATTTACCCAGATTGTCCGCTCTTTGGTAAAATTTACCAATATCGTGGAATAGACTAGCAAATTTCAAATTAGTATAATCATCCATTTAGAGGTAACCTCCATTATATTGATAATAATACATTGTGTTTAAAAAATATTTAAAGTTACCTAAATATGTACATTAAATCCCTGTTTTAATAGAATCGTTTTGCAATTGAAGGAAACTTCACTGGCATGTGGTATGTTTGGAAGTTTCAATCCTTATTTTAGTGAAACTCCTTTGCAATTGATATTTACAATCAAATAGAAACTAAAATAAAAACGTCACAATCCTTGTTTTAATGGAAACTCCTTTGCAATTCAAATACCAATTACTAAGACTAAGTTAAATCAAGTGTCACAATCCTTGTTTTAGTGGAAACTCCTTTGCAATCCAGTTACACTTGCAAAAGTAACAGGATTTTATACAAGTCACAATCCTTGTTTTAGTGGAAACTCCTTTGCAATAATATTATTCCTTATTGTTGTATTGTTGTTGATTGGTCACAATCCTTGTTTTAGTGGAAACTCCTTTACAATAAAAGTACTTCATTGAAGTCGAATTTTCAGGAATATTGTCACAATCCTTGTTTTAGTGGAAACTCCTTTGCAATAATATTATTCCTTATTGTTGTATTGTTGTTGATTGGTCACAATCCTTGTTTTAGTGGAAACTCCTTTGCAATGCATACACAGAATTTAGCACCACTGCACAGGTGGTGTCACAATCCTTGTTTTAGTGGAAACTCCTTTGCAATCCAGTGTTTCAGTGCTTATAAATCAGTGGAGTTCAAGTCACAATCCTTGTTTTAGTGGAAACTCCTTTGCAATAAAAATAATCGGTGAAGTAGTAATCTCCTGCCGTCGTCACAATCCTTGTTTTAGTGGAAACTCCTTTGCAATCTATATAGCCGCTTGCAGTCACTACGACATACAAGAGTCACAATCCTTGTTTTAGTGGAAACTCCTTTGCAATTCATTTGGTTATGACTATGGTAGCATCTCATCTGTGTCACAATCCTTGTTTTAGTGGAAACTCCTTTGCAATAGAAAGTCATGGTTAAACTCAGAAGTAACAGACAAAGTCACAATCCTTGTTTTAGTGGAAACTCCTTTGCAATTTAAAAATGTATTCTGAAATTGAAAATCATATAAATGTCAAAATCCTTGTTTTAGTGGAAACTCCTTTGCAATTTAATATGTAGTAACCAAAGAGGCGGCAAATACCAGTCACAATCCTTGTTTTAGTGGAAACTCCTTTGCAATCTAATAAGCCATTTCGTTATGAGATGAGAATCAATGGTCACAATCCTTGTTTTAGTGGAAACTCCTTTGCAATAGAATGTCAACCTTTAAAAGATATGGTTGGTAATGAGTCACAATCCTTGTTTTAGTGGAAACTCCTTTGCAATGCAAAAAGTAAAAGTATACAGCGAAACAGAGATTGAGTCACAATCCTTGTTTTAGTGGAAACTCCTTTGCAATATAAGATGTGATATTATGAAAAAGCAAAACATTAAGTCACAATCCTTGTTTTAGTGGAAACTCCTTTGCAATTAGAACAAATGATTTCTTTAGGAAAAGTCACCATCAGTCACAATCCTTGTTTTAGTGGAAACTCCTTTGCAATATTTTGATGAAATCCACGATGAATGCTTGTTTATCGGTCACAATCCTTGTTTTAGTAGAAACTCCTTTGCAATCTAAACATTTCAATACAATCTGTTTCCAGTAATCAGTCACAATCCTTGTTTTAGTGGAAACTCCTTTGCAATAAAAGAGATGGTAGATCCACTCAATCCACAGTTGGAGTCACAATCCTTGTTTTAGTGGAAACTCCTTTGCAATAAACTTAATGAAAAATGCGTATTTCCCTAAAGAAAGGTCACAATCCTTGTTTTAGTGGAAACTCCTTTGCAATGAAAGCAAACAAATACAACATGAGCTTTTTATATCAGTCACAATCCTTGTTTTAGTGGAAACTCCTTTGCAATCATAAGGAAATATATTGATAGTGATGATTTTGAAATGTCACAATCCTTGTTTTAGTGGAAACTCCTTTGCAATATCATTGATTTAGCAGAAGAAATGGTCGGAAAAAGTGTCACAATCCTTGTTTTAGTGGAAACTCCTTTGCAATCCTAATAAAAAATATATTATGGCTGTATGGGAGGAGTCACAATCCTTGTTTTAGTGGAAACTCCTTTGCAATGATTTTAAAAGTATTTCATTATTTAACTTGCATAATGTCACAATCCTTGTTTTAGTGGAAACTCCTTTGCAATAGCGGAAAAATTTTCTTATTTTACACTATAACTTGCTCAAAAGCCTGTGATTTACAACGTTGATGTGGGAATCTAAAATTTAATCCTCCATATATAAAGATTCACACATTTAATATAAATAATTTTTTAAAAGATTTGAATTTTATATAAAATCTAAACAGAAAAATAACTCTTAATACTTGATTTAAATGGATGAAAACAAAATAAAACATATAACTTCAGATAAAAATCCAAATAATTTTTTATTACTTTAAGTTATTAAAATTTTGAAAATTTTAAAATCTAAAAAATAATGGAGGTTGCCACAAAAATCCAAAAAAATAAAAGTTAATTATAAATTATAATCTTACTATTAATACAATGATTATATCATGACTTAATAATTATCACCACGAATGCTTGATTAAATCGCTTTTGAAAAATATTTTTCTCTTAAAAAACAAAGATTCATAGAGTAAACTTCTGACCTGTATAAAATTTTTATTTTATAGTTATCAACACTCATTAATCCTCATATAATTTACTTATAGATTACTGCCCAAATTCTCTCTGATTCAATATTTATATTACTCAATACAACTGTAATCAATAATATAATCCTTTTCTACTTTGCCACTTGTATATTTAATAGTTTCCACGTGTTTTTCAACATAGAGACTATCCCCATCAATTGAAGGTATATTCATATAATACACAAAACCGCCTATCGCAAGAAGTAAAATAAAAAATAGTGCCCATAACGATTTGTTACTCATAGTATTCACCAATGATTTCTATAATAAATCAACCAGTAAATTTAATTTATTTTGATTATTCAAATAATATTCATTCATATCCCCTGCAGGAATCTTAATAATTTGAATCTTTTCAAGATCTAAACTAGATAATATCTCTAAATCAACATATCCCAAATTTTCAATTTCGCCATTATATTTCGGAAACAACAATGAATTTTTAACACAATCAAATTTATCTTTCCTATACTCTTCTAATGAACGTTGATACAAATATTGTTTAGTAATATCTCCTAATCCAGGCTCCCCTTCCAATTTATCATTATTAAAAGTCAAATTATAATATTTTGCATCTAAAATAATGAAAGTATCTCCAAAAGAAGTAACAATATCAGGTTCAAAGGTTTTTGAAGTATAATGAGTAAATCCATCACGAGTAATCCATTTTGGCTTATTAATGACATGCTTTACTCTATTCAACTTGTTTGAAAATACCTGTGAACAGATATCTTCCCAAATCACATGATAACTGCCAGTCCCATAAAGTGTCAAATAATCTTCCTGGGTAAACGAATTAATCTCTGAGACAAATGTATGCATTGCTTTTAGTAATTTTTGCTTGTGTGAGTTAAACTCAACACGTAACTGCTTTTTCAATCTCTCTAAAATATAATCATCTTCTCCAAAGTCAAATCGAGTCTTATCTGACAATTCAACAGGAGTCAAGTCAAACAGTTCAAGTATCTCATTTTTTTCCAAAAACTTTGAGCATTCAGTGATTATATATTCATGAAGCAATCTGAAATAATCATATAAATCATTTATCTTATATTTAGTGTATAATTCGCCATAATAAGGTTTATTATCTTTTATGATAGGATCGAAATTGTTGATTGTCCTGTCCCAATCAATCTCACCGTTTCCGTTAATTTCATGAGTTTTCTGGATTTTAGTGTAAACACCATTTTCATAATAATCTTCCAGAAAATAAATCATCATGGACAGTTTATTGAATGAAATATCCTCTATATTTTCATTTTCAAAGCTGAAATCCTCATAAAGATTTTTATATTTCTTAATGACCTTCATGACTTGGGCAAAATCACTTTTGATATTGTCCTTGTTGGGAATATATTTGGGATAGCACTTGATAATGAAATTATCAACTATTATCACACCTACAAAGTTAAACTTAAAATGATTGCTATCCACTTTTTTGATATAATCATTTTCCATGAGTTTATAGAATGAATCCTTATTCATTAGTTTTAAAATATTCTCTCTTGAATATTCCTTTAACTCTTTAATGTAAATTTCATTCATTATCCTCTTCCTCATCATCTAGAAAGTCATTGGAGAATATTTCAGTTATTTTATTATCATCTATTAACTCACAGATTTCAAAGTAGGTAATGTTTTTTGTATCTTTAATGTTGCATGCACCACTGAAAAGCTGATTTCTTCTTGAGCGAGCTGCATCTTCAAACAAATACATGATAATTTTGTTTTTGAATATATCTTTAAAAGTTTTTATTTCAATTTCTTGATTCATGTATTCAGTAAATGCAAAGAACGGACCAATAAGTTTATCTTCATTGATGTTGTATGACAATAATTCATCGTTTATGCGTTTTCTGAGGTCGTTCCAATTGAGTGGTTTTTGATTGATGATAAAATGAGTGTCTTTGATTAAATCTTCATTGTGATTTATGCTGAAATATTTAAAATCCCATCTACGTTTGAATGCAGTGTCCATTGGAAAAACACCTTGATCTGCTGAGTTCATGCTTGCCCAAATAAATAAGTTTTGAGGGAGTTTAATTTTAGTTTCATTTAGATATGTCTTCATGTCTTCAGAAGCTTCAATTGGATATTCAGATTCAAATTCTTCAGTTCTATCCAATAATTGGAATACATCACCAAAAACAGCTGCTACATTGGCACGGTTGATTTCTTCAATGATTAAAAGATAAGGTTCACTTGGATTATTAATTGCTTTTTTAAGTATTCTCATAAATGGTCCTGGAACATACTTGTATGTTATTGAATTACCTTCCGGCACAGGTTTATAAGTTCCAACAAAGTTTGCATAAGAGTAATCTGGATGGAATGTTACTCTTTCATAATTTTCTTCATTATCTTCTAATAAATCATATTTATCTTGATTCAAATTGTAACTTTTACCGGTTCCAGGAGCTCCAAAGTAGATTATGTTTCTTTTTAGATTACTTTCTAAAGGAGGTTTATCTTCAAATAAATTTAAAATTTCTTCATTATATAAAGAGTAACTTTTAATACCTGCTTTTCTAGCTAATAACACCAATTGTCCATCAAGAGCATAATACCACTCTTCAGGAACAATATTAAAAGTTTCTAGAAATTCTTTTTTCATTTTATCCCAATGAACAACAGGGAATTTGTCTGGAAAAATCAATGCATAATATTTATGAATCCACATATTAGTATGTGACGCACTGCAATTAGAAAAAATATCTCCTAAATCATTCTCTAATTGAATATAATCATCTACATTAGTTAACACACTTTGCTCAATTAAACGAGCTCCATCAACTAATGCATCACGTATTTTTTTAGCTATTTCAATAGCTTCATTTTCACTTACATTCTCTGAATTTCTTGCTGGGCCTGCAGTCCATTCTTGTGTTACACTATGTTTAAATAAAGAATATTTATGTGCTGAACCTCCTGAAATACTTCCTGCAAACTTATAATCATCAAAAAACTCTAATTGAGAACATAAAGTGTTTTTATCACCATCATGAATAAAAATTGTATTTAAAATATCAATACCTTTTAAATTTTCTAAAATGTTTGGTGCAAAATCTTCCTTAAATTTAATATAATTATGTTCATATTCTTCATTTTCAAAGTTTCCTAAACTATTTTCATCTAAATAATCTCTAATGATTTTTGCGGATTCATCATATTCAACAATCATCGAATCATCCTCAATATACTCATTTATCATTTGATTAACATTATCTAAATATTTTAAATCAATTTTTTGATCTCTATTCAAACTTTTTACATCCGGAACATATTTTCTTAAATCATCTAAACCAACAGGTTCTTTAAAAATACCTATTGAATCTTTTTCAGTCAAATAATACCCATTATAATGTTCACTATTTATTACAACTTGTTTTTCAAATTCATCACAGAAAATCCCCTTACCAATCAATTTTCCTTCATATTTAAATAAAACCAATGTTCTTCCAATCAAATTAATATTTTTTCTAATATAATGGTAATGACCATCCCTTTCGTTAATCAACACATTTGATAGGAAATTAATTGCATCATCATATGTTAAGCAGTCAGAATTGGTGTTAGCTAAAGTAACAGTCCTAATTTGTTTTATATCATCATTTTGATAGAAACTTAAAATATCTCTTTGAGCATTTTCATTAATATCAAAAACTGTAAGACGCTTATTTAATACATCCTGAGTAGATTTTTTAAGGTCATCTCTGGAAATTTTCCCTAACCATTCAACCTTTCTTACATCTGAATAATCATCATTCTCTAAATCTTTAGATATAATATCTGAATAAATATAATCTGAAGTAATCTTTCCAAAAAGATAACTTCGGGTGAAAGGACCATATGATAAAACATAATCTCCTACTTTAATCTCATAAAGAAATTTAGTTTCATTAGAAGCAATTTTCCCATTTCTTATCTTCGGATTATTTGGATAATTTTCATCAACTAACTCTCTAATTTCATTAGGACTTTTATTTGTTAAATCTCCCAAACCCCAACCAATAGCTACAACATTTAATCTTTCAAAATCATCTATTAAAAATGCATTTTCTCCAGCTCTTACCATCCACATATTTGTCATTTTTTCACCAAAACTATAATGTTAATATAATCCTTTATTCACCACTATTAAAATAATCACTATCAATACGTTTTATCTCATAGATATGGCTTGTAAAAGTTCCAACATTATATTCAATCATCAAATTAGCTAATTTTTCACCATCAATTAATACAATTGATTGATGTTTTGCAGAGCTGATTGCTTCACGTGTAAAAGAAGAAGTTGTAATGAACACTCCTTTTGATAAACCTTTTTCATTTAATGCTCCTGCAAATTTATGAATTTCAGGTCTTCCAATCACATTTCCTTTAGCAAATCTTTTTGCTTGAATTGCAATTTTATTAATTCCTAATCTATCTTCATTAATGATTCCATCAATTCCCCCATCATTTGTGGGTGAGGTAACTCTACCAAATTCACCATAACCCATTTTTAGAAGTAAATCAACCACCAATTTTTCAAAAAAGAATGGATCATTGTTTAAAATATTTTCAATAATTGAATCCGCTAGTGAATCATTAATTTGTTTTAGAGATTTTTCAATTTCTTCTTCAGGAGTTGATTCACCATCTGGTCCTTTAAGTTTTCCTGGATTAAACCAATTATAAACATCATCTATTTCCATTAAATCATCAATAGTAATATCAGGGTTTTTATTATGTTGTTTAAAACCTTCTTCAGTGATGTTGATTGATCCCCACTTTTGAGATTCAACATAACCTGCTTTTTTAAGAGTTGTTATTGACCAACCAATTCTATTATTAATTATTGGTTCAGAACCTGAAGGTAATAATTCATGGCGTTCTTCATCAGTTAAGTCTAATTTCTTAGAAAGTTCTTCTTTAACATCACGAGTTTTATATTCTTTTTTATCAGATAAAAACTCTAATACATCATTGAATAATTCATCAAATTTTGGAATCGGCATTGTTTTCACCTAGTTAGTTATATGTTATTAAATTATAGTATTTATACAATCCCCCCAACCAATAAGATTTTTCCTTTACAACAAGTGTAAAATTTAATATTATTCCTATACAAAATTTATTTAAAACAAGAATACTATGCAGAGAATTATAACTTAATTAACACTTGTTCATAATCATTTTTAAAAAAATAGAGTCTGTAAAATTTTATAGGATTCTTTCAAATTTTATTTTTTTTACACTTGAAATTTCACTTCGATAAAAATTCGTTCTAATTTTTCTTTAATTTCAAAATAAACAATTAAAAAATAGTAAATTACTTAAATAAGTGAGGACAAATAATATTTTATGCCTAATATAAATAAATCTGTCCTCAATAGTAATTTAAACTTCATACAACTTAAACTTTACGATTTTTCTGATGAAAAAATTGATCAAGAAAAAATCATTTCAGAAAGATTAAATAAAGTACCAAATTTTGAAAATACTAATTCAAAACTATTTTTAGATGAAAATAACACTTTTAAATATGATAATCCAATTTGTCCAGTTTGTGGAAGCCATAAAATAATTAAAAAAGGCACAATAACAAAAAACAAACAAAATATCAATGGAAAAACCACAGAATTTAGAGAACAGCAATATCAATGCAAAAAATGCAATAAAAAATTCGGAATATCTAATAATCCATTAATTGGTAAAAATAAACAATATTTACAAGAAATCATGGATAAAATTCCTGGAATAATGAAAATTGGATATCAATCACTTCGTAAAATAAGCAAATACTTTGAAATATTCCTTGGAATTCGAATATCTCACCAAACAATCAAGAATTGGTCAAATCAAAATCACGAAGAAACAATCATCAACAAAGAATTCGAATATTCTGGCTATTATTTATATGATGAGCAATTTTTAAGGCTAAATGGAGTCAGACACTACAGATTAACTTTATATGATGCAATACTCAATATTCCAGTCTCAGAACGAATTGTACGTCACAGAATACCGAAAAACACGAAAAAATTTATTCTAGATTCAACGGCAAATAAACCATTTATTTGCTTAACAACAGACTTATTCCCAATGTATCGTAACGTAGCAGATGAAATAGGAGTAAAACATCAATTATGCAAATTTCATTTAT
>NZ_MZGS01000007.1 GCF_003111625.1 Methanobrevibacter thaueri
TAAAACCATAAAAAACACAACCAAAAAGTTAATTAACTCTAATAATAGATTGTACTTCCTAGTATATAAAATTAAAGGATAATAAAAAAAGAAAAAAATTTAAACACAAAAATTATGAGTCAGCCTCTTTTTTATTAGTTAGGTTAAAAATTAGATTCAAAGGGAGAAAAAAATTATGAATAATAAAAAGATTTTATTATCCATCTTTTTAGTTGTTTTAATTGCATTTTCTGTTAGTTCAGTTTCTGCAGAAAACGCTACTGATGATATTGTAGCAACTGATGATGCGGAAGTTGTGGCAACAGAAGATGTTGAATTGTTGGCTGCTGATCCAATCTCACCAAGCGCCAACACTTCAGAGGCTATTCAAACTGCAGTTGATACAGCTGAAGATGGAGGAACTGTTGATTTAAGTGTTTTTGATACTTATGATATAGTAAATAATACAATAAAAGTGGAAAAGGATAATCTCGTAATAAAAGGTAATGGCGCAACTAAAATTTATGGTCATGGTGCAAATAACGGATTTTTCGATGTAGCCGCTAAAGGAGTAACCATTCAGGGAATAACTTTCATTGACACCAACCCTAAAAATGATTTGACCTATGGTGGTTCCGTAAATGGTTGGGGTGTTCGCTTTGCAGGTTCTGTCGCTGAAGGCGGAATCGTGGACAACTGTGTTTTCCAGGATTTCAACCAAGCGGTTGTAGTTTCCTCATGTAATTACATCACTGTCAAAGACAGTAAATTCTATGGTGGATATGCAACAAAACTTATAAACGACCCTACTGTCAACAAAGAACAAGGTTCTAAAGTAATCAGTGTAATGGGTTCCAAGTTCATCACTGTATTAAACAATACCTTTGATGGCATAGTATTGGATGCTATTTCAATTGCAGGTGGAAGTGGAGATGCAAAAATCATAAACAACACTTTCAAAGATAACGTTTATTCAATCTTCTTTGGAGGAGCATCTACTGATGGAACTTTCATCACAGGCAATACCTTCACAGATTGTGGTTCATTTGATGATGGAACTCACGATTGGGATGGATTCCCAGTAATAAGTATCCAAAAAGCTTCCAGTGGAGTTTTCATTAGCAACAACACCTTCAATGTGATTGACAATAACTGGTTAATTGCTGCTGAACAAGGAAACACCGCTCACGGTTATCCAAGTACTCTTGGTAACATAAATGTAACCGACAATATCGTTAGAAAATCTAATGATGCAGTTGAAACTTCCGGTGTAACCTTATTGCACATCTTATGCAGGTCAGGAATGTTAAACCCATATGCAGAAATTCACATCTCCGGTAATGATGTTGTTGATGGCGTAAGAACTTTAGTCGTATGGTGTAACGATTGGGGTAGTGAAGACGCAAGCCCAAGTGATGTTGTAATTCCTAAAGCTGACTTGGTACAAACCCAAATCGCTATCACTAGTGTTGACGGAACCAAAATCACAGGTGTATTAAAAGACATTTCAGGTAATCCTATTGACGGTGCTGCTTTATCCTACTCTATCAACAATGGCACTGCAGTAAATATAACTACCGATGAAAATGGTGTCTTCATAATCACTGGTGAATCCGGTAAACTTGTTGCTATTAATTTTGCAGCAACAGACAAATTTGCAGCTTCTGCAAATTCACTTACTTTAACTCCTACAGAAGTTACAAAAACTGTTACAAAAACTGTATCTAAAAAAGCTGTTACACTCAAAGCTCCTAAAGCTAAATTTAAAGTCAAAAAGGTTAAAAAAGTTAAAATTACTTTAAAATCTGGTGGTAAAGCAATTGCCGGTAAAAAAGTAACCATTAATGTTAATGGTAAAGCTTTCTCTGCTAAGACCAACAAAAAAGGTGTAGCAACCATTAAAGTTAAATTAACTAAAAAAGGTACTTACAGTTACGTAGCAAGTTTCGCTGGTGACAGTGCATACAACTCAGGACTTAAAGCTGGTAAAATTGTTGTTAAATAAACAACAATTTTCTTTTTTTCTTTTTTTTTAGATATTTCAGTTAAGTAATTGATTCCGTATTAGTGTTTTTTTGGGGGAGATTCAAATTAAAAAATTAAGACTAATATTAATAATCATTCTATTTTTTTCAATATTACTTTTAAATGCCGTCTATGCCGAAGACAATGAAATAAGTGGAAATTTAACCAATGGTAGGTTTGACACAATACAGGATTTAATCGATAATGCAAATCCTGGGGATTCGGTCCATTTGGAAAATAAGACATATGTTGGAGACGGAAATTCAATAAAAATCAATAAAAATATTAATATTTATGGATTGGACTCAAATACTATTCTCGATGCAAACAATACGTCCAGAATTTTCGAAATTTCAAAAAATACAAAAGTAAATATTAGTGGACTGACTATAACTAACGGATATTCAGATTCCATAGGCGGAGCTATCTATAATCAGGGCACACTATACATTTCTAATTCTAAAATAACTAATAATCATGCCGAACGTGGAGGAATATACTGTTCGGATAAATCCAATTTAAATATTTATAATTCAAATTTTGAGGGAAATACTGCGGATTCAGGTGCCGCAATCGAAAATGACAATCCAAATGGGGTTATTAATATTATAAATTCATCCTTTACTCATAATGTATGTGAAGAGGGTGGAGCAATCTATAACATTTGGGGCAAAATGAATGTATACAGTTCCATTTTCATGTACAACTCCGCCGAGAGGGGAGGAGCCATCTACAACAATCGTGGGATTCTTAAAGTTTACAATACTAAAGTCATATCAAATATTGGTACTGATTTAGGTGCAGGAATAAAAAGCTGGGGAATTTGTGAAGTTTACGATTCAATCATCATAAATAACACCAATCCTTTAAGGCAGGGTGGAGGTTTTTATGTTTCTGAATTTTCATTGCTTCTTAGAAACTGTCTTGTCCTGAATAATTCTGCAGTCAATGGCGGCGGAGTTTATGTTGAGGCAAAGGCCAAGCTGACTCTTAAAAACACTTCAATAATAAATAATTCAGCCAGTCGTGGCGGGGGAATTGACGTTAATGACGGGTCCATCACATTGACTGATTCTCTCATATCCAATAATTCTGCAAAAACCAACGGAGGGGGAATATATTGCGGTTGCCTGTCCCTTCGAAATATTGATGATGGCATAATAGATAACTGTAAAATCTATAATAATTTCGCCGTTAACGGTGGAGGAATCTATGTAAGTGAAGTTACGGTCAATATTGTGAACTGCGAATTGAGTAAAAACCGTGCAAGCGAAGGAGGGGCGGTTTATAATGATGGAAACTTTTCTTTGAAATACTCCATCCTAAATTCAAATAATGCAGGAAATGGTGCAGGAATATATAATAAAAACGAATTCAATATTGAGGAGGTCACTGCAAGTAAAAACATTGCCTCTCAAAATGGCGGTGTAATTTATAACTGTGCAAATTCCATTATCTGTGATTTAAAATCAAGTTTCAACGAAGCATATTTTGGCGGAGTAGTTTATAACACTGCAAAAATGGCTATTGGAAATTCTGAATTCAATTCAAACAGGGCATCTGATGCAGGAGTGATTTATTCATCTTCAGATTTAGAAATAAACAATTCAAAATTTAACAATAATCAGATTACCCGTAAAGGAGGAGTAATGTATCTTGCAATGGGAAATGCTACAATTGATGGTTCGTTGTTTTCATTCAATACAGGTGCAGATGAGGGTGGCGTAATATTTAACGATGGTGCTGATGTTTATATTGCAAATTCCCAATTCAAATCAAACAGGGCTAAAAGCTATGGGGGAGCTATTGACAATTCCGGAAAAATAACTATCACAAATTCATTATTTGATAATAATGGGGCTTATGGTGCTGGAGTTATTGACAATGGAGGAATCTTGACAATACTTCATTCAAACTTCACAAACAATAAAGCAACAGTAAACGGTGGAGCCATCGACAACAATAATGTTTTAAATGTTGTAGGATCTATCTTTGAGAATAATGTTGCAGGTGCTGAAGGAGGAGCAATCATTGCAAGAAAAGATATTGATGTCAGCTATAGTTCTCTATTTAATAATCGTGCCTCTGCTGGAAACGCATTTTATGCAAACGGCAATAACAGCAATTTGTCAAATAACTGGTGGGGAACAAACAGCCCAGATTTTGAAAATTTGATTAACATCAATATTTCTGACGAGTTTGCTTGGATTATTATGGGCTTTAAAAGTGTTGACCGCTTAATGCAGTATGAAAATGCGAGGATCATAATCACTTTCAATGAAGTAAAAAACATGAATAATCAAGTTTCCCAGATTGCTGATGCCGGCGGGTTGCCTAATTTTAAAGTGACCTTGTCAACAGGAAGTGTTTTCACGGTTAAAAATGGATATTGCTTAGACTCAGTATATATTCCAAAAATATCATCAATAACTTCAAAAACCAATGGCCAATCAATTGCATTGGGTGTTAGTTTGAATCCTTCTAAAATAATAGACAATAAGAATATTGTTGTGGATTATAATGGGAAAGTAACTTTTAAAGTTAGGGTAGTTGGTTCTAACGGCAAGGTTGTTGGTCAAAATGAGGCAGTAGTCATGAAAATTGTGGGCAAGGCATATACTGTAAAGACAGATAAGAACGGTTATGCTTCAAAAACATTCAGTTTAGTTCCGGGAAAATATTCAATTACAACTGAATATAAAGGATTTTCCGTAAAAAATACAATAACTGTTAAAAAAGTACTGAAGGCAAAAAGCATTACCAAGAAAAAAGCCAAGAAAATCAAATACTCCGCAATGCTGAAAACCAGCAAAGGAAAGGCTATTTCGGGTAAAAAAATTACTTTCAAAATTAAAGGTAAAACCTACAAGGCTAAAACAAATAAAAAAGGAACTGCAACGGTCAGTTTTAAGAATTTAAAGGTTGGAAAATATAAGATTACAATCAAATACTTGAAATCGACTGTAAAAACAACTTTGAAAGTTAAAAAATAATGTTATTACATTATGTATTTTTATTCAAATCACTTTTTTTATTTTCTTTATTTTTACTTTATTTTTAAAATAAACCGAAATATATTAAATACATCGATTGTTATATTATTATATATTGACAATATAATTATTTTAAAAACTAATGGTGGGGGAGAATGTGAAATTTGATAAGACTTTAATTGCATTATCATTTTTATTCATTGCTATGCTGTCCGTAAGTTCAGTTGTAGCCGGTGATAATGATATTGATGCTAATTTAACTTCAGACGCATATGACTCTAATTTACAAATAAATAATAATCTAAATAACTTGGAAACCGTTAACGAGAATACTTCAGTTTTATCTTCGCCTCAAACAATCATCGTTGAAGAGATTGAAGATGATCATAATGAAATGAGCCAACCAACAATTCAAAAAGCAATCGATAATGCCAATGCGGGAGATACAATCATTATTGAAGGTAAAAGTTATGTTCACTGTCATTTTATAATTAATAAAAAATTAACAATTATAAGTAATGTCGGCACTACTATGGAAGTGTGTCCAAGTAATACCCAAGGTTCCGGTTATAAAGGAATATTCTATGTCTCTCCTGGAGCAAGCGGAACAGTAATTGAAGGATTTACTTTAAACAATAATGTTTACAGTGAAAATGATTATGGAATATTGGTCAAAGGCAATGATGTTGAAATCAGAAATTGTACAATCAGCCATATTGGCTATTCCGATGCAATCAGAATAGAAAATGCAAAAAATTGTCTTGTTGAAAATGTCACTGCCTTGAATGCAAACAACGCCATCAATATAAGAAATTCACAAAACATCGATGTCAAATCATCAAATATCAAGAATTCCAAAAATGGAATAAATGTTGTTGATTCATCTTCAACAACAATATCCTATAACTCCATTTCAAATAATAATATTGCAGGTATTTCATTTTCAGGAAATGGCCGATATTTGACCATAAATTATAATAACATAACTGAAAATACAAATGGGGTCAAATTAACTTCTTCCGACAATATTTATATTCTGAGCAATTACATCGCATTCAATACAAACAATGGGGTTTATGTCGATTATAACATTACAAAAATAGAGATAAAAGGCAATTTCTTTAATCAGAATCAGCTATGGGAAGTCTTCAATGATTTTCATGTTAAAAATATTAATGATGTGTCAATTAAGGATGCAAATAATTTGGAAATAATTAATAACAATTATATGATCAATTACGGAGGATATGGTTCAGGAGACCGGGACAGGCCGGTTTGGACTCAGGTATATGAGTATAAACCTAGCATTGGCGACTATAATTATGATGCTGCCAATGATGTTTACGTTTATGTAGGTGAAGGAAACGGCGAATATTATGGTCATCAGGGAATAATGTATCTTGGCTATGTCTTTGAGATAAATGAATTTGTGAGCTGCCCCAACATTTATTATTCACCTAAAAATGTATGGTCAAAATCCGGAAATTATGAACTGCAGTTAAGTGAAATCACACAAGTCAAAAAGGGAATCTACTCCATTTCCATTGTTGATGCAAACGGCAATGTTGCAACCGATATTAGTTCAGTTCCGGTAACATTTTATTTGAATAAGGCTGGAAAAAGCGCAACTCCTCAGGAGGGTGATGTCTACAAAACCGTAATGATGAAGAATGGTACTGCAACAGTCAGATTTTACATGGATGAATTCAATGCATCCGGAAATGTCATAACTGCAGTATTTCCTACACCCGGCACAAACATTGACGATAAGGTATCCAAGACATTTGCTGTTGGCGATGCGAACATTCCAGGAATTCCATCCAACACTTCAATCAGTGTTTCCAATTTAAACACCTATCCGAATTCAAACCAGATAATTGTTGCCACTTTATTTGACCAAAACAGCAATCCTGTTGTCGGCGAAACACTGACATTCAAAATCAACTCAAAAACATATAATGTTGTCAGTGATGCTAATGGTAAGGCTCAAATAAAAATATCCGAATCAAAAGAGGGAACTTATACACTCAGCGTCAGTTTTGCAGGTGATGGAGGAATCGATTATTATGGATCTTATGCCCAAGCTAAAGTCACTGTTAAAAAGCAGGCTACAAAAATCATTTCTTCAAATCTGAACATGATTCCTAAAATGGCAGAATATTACTCAGTCACCTTAAAGGATGCTTCCGGAAATGTGTTGGCTAATCAAAAGGTAACATTCAAGGTCAATGGAAAAACCTACACAAAAACAACCAATTCAAAAGGTATAGCTAAAGTAAAACTTAAATTCAATAAAAACAAGAAAAAATATAAGATTTCTATCACATACAAAGGAAACAATAAGTACAAGGCGGTTTCAAAGACTAATAAGATAATCGTCAAATATTCATCCAAAAAGGCTAAACTGACAACTCCTACAGTTACCATTCCACCAAAAACCGCTAAATATTACACTGTAAGTATGAAGGATGTTAATGGTAAAGCAATATCCAAACAGAAAGTCACTGTTAAGATTAACGGTAAAAAATACACCAAAAAGACCAATTCAAAAGGCCAGATTAAAATTAAGGTCAAATTCGCAAAATTGAAAACTTATAATGTTAAAGCAACCTATAAAGGAAGCAAGATTTATAAAAAGGCTTCATCAAGCGGTAAGATTAAAGTGGCTAAAACTGCTACTAAAATCACTGCCCCTACACTTTCAATGCTTCCAAAAGAGTCAAAAACCTATACAGTCACTTTAAATGCGGGTGGAAAAGCTTTATCCAAACAGAAATTAACTATAAACATTAACGGTAAAACCTACACAAAAACAACTGACGGCAAGGGTCAGGCTAGTGTAGGAGTTAATTTTGCAGATGAAAAGACTTATACAGTTAATGTAAATTATAATGGAACCGGAATTTATAAGGCATCAAAAGCCACCGGTAAAATAACTGTTTCAAAAATGGCCACTCAGATTGTTAGTTATGACAGGACATTCTCTAAGGATACCCAAAAAGAGTATCAGGTTACCTTAAAAGACAATTCAGGCAATTCATTGGCAGGTCTAACTGTTTCTTTCAATTTAAATGGTCAAAATTATGATGAAACTACAGATTCCAATGGTGTTGCCAAGTTAACCATCAATGACTTGAATGTGGAAACTTATGATATCATTGTCAAATTTGCAGGCAATGACAAATACAAATCAGTTTTCAAAACAAATAAGATTACAATTTCCGATAAGCTGAATACGGTATTTGTGGATGGCAATTTGCCGAACTCTGAAATACAAAGTATTTTGGATAATGCAGCAAGCGGATCGAATATTGAGTTTTTAGGAAATGAATATTCAGATATTTCATTAACTCTTAATAAAGATTTAAACATTTATTCATCAAATTTAACAAGTTTGAATGCAAAATCAGGCAGTCCTGTATTCATTATATCCTCTGATAATGTCAATGTCTCCAGTTTTTCAATTAATGGAAACTCAGGCGATGCAATTGTCATTGATGGCGCAGACAGCGTAAACATTGTGGATAACATAATTTCAAACAGGTTGGATGAGGGTAAGCTTGCAGATTATAATGCCGGAAACATTAACCTTCCGGGATATGGAATATCCATTACAAATGCAAGCAATATAAAATTATCCAAAAATGATATAAAATCATTTGAAAGCGCAATATTTGCTCAGGAATCCTCACACATTGTCATTGATAATAACACATTAAGGGAGAATAACTATGGTGTAAAATATGGTTGGGGCGTTGCAAATACTGAAATCACCAACAATGACATATTCAATCAAATCGGATTATATATCATGACAGTTCCTGAAGGCCCGACAGGATATGGAATATTCCTGAATAATTCCGCCGTAAATGTAACCATCAATCACAACCACATTTATGCAAATCACTTGGGAATTTCCTTGGATGCAAATTACTCAACAGGCATTGTAATAACTCAAAACACCATTACTGACAATGTTCTTGAAGGAATCAGATTCAATGCAGGATATGATCTTGCCCAAAATGCTGTTTTGCCTCATGTAACCGATAATGCAATATATAGAAATGCAAGAGGTCCGAGTATGATGATTTTAGGTGAAATGAGTGCAAATCCTTTCGGCATTTATGGCGGCGGATTATTGGACCCTAGCCAAAAACTGCAATTAGAGCCAAATTGGTATGGAACAAATAATCTTGTCACCTGGGACAATGATACAGGTGTAGTGGGTTATGGAACAATGTGTCCTAGAATCAACACTACCAATATCGAATTTAACGTGACTTATAACAGTCCTGGTAACTACAGCATCAGGTTTTATAAGAATGGGGAGTTTGATGCAAATCTTCCGGAATTCGACATGTTTGCAACATTGAATCGTGGAACCGATAAGCAGGCTGAAGTTGTATTTGATGTAATTGAGGGTATGGGCACATTCACATTCGATTCTTCAAATTTCAATTCTACAAAAAATACTATTGAAATATCCATCGGGTCTCTGATTGACTCAACATCAAGGGTATTTAAGGTAACTTACCTCTATGAAGTTCCTGAAGGTGAGATTCCAGCTTAACAAATATGTTTTTAACATATTTGTTCCTTTTTATTTTTTTTAAAAAAAATATAACAATAGTTAAATATCATGATTGTTATAAATATTCTTATCGTAAAAGAGAGTGTAAATATGAAAATAAATAAGTTTTTTTTAATAATTTTGATTTTAGTAATTGTAATTTTTGGAATTGGGTCAATATCTGCAACAGATGATTTAAATGACACAATTTCAACAGAAAATTTGATTAGCAATATCGAAGATAATCAGGATGAAGTTCTTTCATTATCTAATGGTGGTGATGATGTCCTTGCCGATTCTCCAAAAACAATTGAAGTGCCGTTCATTGAGACACAGCCAAATGAAGTGTTATGGCCAAGGATTCAACCGGCAATTGATAAGGCAAATCCTGGAGATACTGTGATAATTAAAGGAAATCCCGTTCATTGCCATATTACAATCAATAAAACTTTGAGCGTTATCTCATCAGGAGGGACAATAGATGCATGCCCTCACCATACCCATGAAGGCGTAGACGAATATGGTGTATTCTTTGTTGCTGAGGGTGGAAGCGGATCTTTAATTCAAGGTTTTACATTTGTAAATAAGGACAAATCAGAAACACCATTTGCTGTTTTAATAAGGGGAGCAAGTGATGTCACTGTTAAAGATTGCACTATGAACTGGGTTGATGATAATTCGGACAAGCTTTTAGGAATAATAATCGAAAATGCAGACAACATCAAGTTGTCAAACCTTTTTATAAACAATACAATCAGTGGGATAACTATAATAAATTCCACAAATGTCGAAATAACTAATTGTACATTTACAAATATTGAAAGTAATGCAATAAGCATCAGTGGAAATTCAGGAAATATCAATGTATATGATAATACCATATTAAACAATGGATATTATGGCATTAATTTATTGAGCGTAAATAATGTATTCATAAAGGATAATCTGATAAAAAATAATGGTAAAAATAATCATGATAGCGGATCAGGAATCTATGTTAATGCTAACATTACCAAACTTGTCGTAATGGGAAATATTTTCATAGGAAATAATCTGCATGCAGTAATGTACGATTGTCGTGCAAGAAATCTGGATAACAGTGAAGGTGCGGATAATTTAACCATTGTTGATGATAATTACTTTGAAGGACATAATTCAATGATACTTCACCACAGAACCTATGTAGAAAGTGCCGACGGAAACATGGATTATGATGCTGAAAATGACTTATTTGTTCCTTCAAGTAATGGAAATTACAGCGAATCCAAATCATATGTGTATTTGCAAAATGCATTTGTTGTAGATGATATTGTTTGCGGGTTTACTTATTACACATCAACTATTCCATGGTCTTTGGAGGCTCCGGGAAATAATGGGAAATACAACCTTTCATTGAAATTGAGTGAGATGAAAGAAGTAAAAAATGGAGTTTACCAAATTTCAATTGTTGATTCAAAGGGAAATGTTGCTTCAAACTTTAATTCCGGATATATGATATTTTTCCTGAATGATTACAGTACGATGGAACCTCAGGGCAGTGACATTTACAAGAAAGTTAAAATTCAAAAAGGGGTTGCTACAGCAGATTTTAGAGAGTATTACAGTTTATTCCGCAGCTCCGGCAATGTTATAACTGCTGCTTTTTGTGCATTATCAAATAAGGTTGCTAATAATCCTCATAGGCAGTTGAATGTTTCAGATTCCAACGTTCCAATCAACCCTTCTACACAGTTAAGTTCATCCGGATTAACTCTTTATCCGTTGGCCACAGGATATCTTTCAGTGAAATTAGTTGACAGTAAAAATAAAGCAATTGCCGGACAATATGTCACAGTCAACTTCAATGGCAAAACTTACAATGTAAAAACGGACAATAACGGAATTGCTAAAGTTAAGGTTTCACTTTCAGCTAAAAAAACATATTCTGTAACTTTCACTTATTCCGGAAATGATGATTATAGCGCAAGCAAAACTGCAGCAAAAATCATTGTTAAAACAGGTAGCAAGAAATCTAAAATCAAGGCTTCCAACATGAAGATTAAAAAGAATAAAAAGAAATCCTTTAAATTCAAATTGACTGCGAGCAATGGAAAGGCATTATCCAATCAAAAGGTAATTGTAAAAGTGAATGGTAAAACCAAAACTCTTACAACCAACAAAAAAGGAATTGCTAAACTGACCATTAAACTCAAAAAAGTTAAAAAATATAAGATCAGCATGAAATTTTTAGGAAATTCCCAGTTTAAACCGGTTTCAAAATCCAATGTTATAACTGTAACTAAAAAATAATGTTTTTTCTTATATTATTTTTTTCATTAGATTTATAACAATAGTTAAAAAAATTATTTCGGAGAACCTTTATGAAATTGAATAGATTAATAATTGTATTACTAATATTTTTTAGTCTAACGTTTATATCCTCAGCATCTGCTCAGGATAATGTGGATTTAAATTTAACAGACGAAAATGCGGACATTATTGAAATTGATGATTGCAGTGATTTAATTGCAGATGATTCATGTTGTGATGATGAAAGCGGACCGAAGACCTACTATGTGGCACCTGACCCCGAAAATCCGAATCAGGTTCAGGCTCCAACAGTACAGCCGGCAATTGATAATGCAAAACCTGGAGACACAATAGTTCTTAACGGAACATTTGTCCATTGCCATTTCATGATTAACAAGACTTTAACCATTCTGGCCACCCCAGGAACAAGCGTAGGGGTATGCCCTCACCATACTCACATGATGAAATATGGAAGCGGTCCTGAAGACCATGGCGTGTTTTACATTTCCCCGCAAGCCAATGGAACTGTATTGAAAGGATTTTCATTTACAAATGACTTCTACTACATTGCAAACGATGTCTACAATCCATTTGGGGTTTATGTTGATGCGGATGATGTGGTATTGGAAAATCTGACTTTCAATTGGGTTGGCGTTAAACGGGAAACATCAAAATTTGATCCTGAGGATTTCCAGTTCAATGCAATAATTCTAAACAACACTAACAATACCCTGATTAGGAATGTTGTGGTGGGCAATGTGAACAGTTTTATAAACTCAATTAATGCTTCTAATATCAATTCAAATAATATCTCCAGTGTCAAAGCTGAAATCAAGGAATTGGTTGCTTCAGTTATTATTGCATCTGATTTAAACATTTTGGCAGGAGATTCCAGTAGTTTACAGGTTACTTTGAAAGATTCAAACAATCAATTGCTTTCAAATAAGACTTTAACCGTTATTGTTGATGGGGAATCCAAGGCAGTGACAACTGATGATAATGGGGTTGCTAAAGTTTCAGTAAAATACTCCACTTCTGGAACTCATTACCTAACCGTGTCTTTTGCAGGGGATGATGACTATAAATCCTCAATAAAATCCAGCAAGATCATTGTAAGTAAAAGGACAACAACCTTGAAAGCTCCAAAAGCTACATTGAAAGTTAAAAAAGCTAAAAAAATATCCATTACGTTGAAATCCAATGGCAAGGCAGTTTCAAGTAAAAAAATTACAATCAAAGTAAATGGAAAGACATTTTCAGCTAAAACCAATTCCAAAGGTGTAGCTTCCGTTAAAGTGAAAGTTGCTAAAAAAGGAACTTTCACCTATACTGCAAAATTTGCAGGTGATGGGGCATACAAATCAGTAAGCAAAACAGGCAAAATTGTTGTTAAAAAATAAATTGATGTAGATTACCTACATCATATTTTTCTATTTTTAAGATAAATTCTTTTATATCAAAATAATATTTAATTAAATTAGCAAATGATATTGAAAAATATTATTTAATTAATCGAATATTTCATTTAATCAACTTTGGGAGTGTCCGCTATTTCTCCTTTGAATTTTTTTTTAATTTAATTTTTGAAATCTATGATTTTATCATGTTCAATTATGTAATTATTTGTCCATTTGTCAAATATGTTTATGTTTGTTTGTTGTTT